>CALMJN010000432.1 GCA_937864385.1 uncultured Methanosarcinales archaeon
AATGGCTGATATAATGATGCTCAAGGCTTGTATCTCCAGCAGTATTAAATACTAGAGCCCAATAGACGCCTGAATTTACGTTTTACCGAAGGAGAATCCCGAAGGCATAAAAGTATTGAAGTAAACTCGTTATCCAATAACTTTCCCCTTAATTGAAAGTCGACATCTTTAATTTTGTATTTCGAATTAAAATCAGTTATGGAAAATATATACTCTTACCTTGAAGACCATAACATGTCTCTCGATGCAGCAGTCGATTATGAGAAAGAGTGCTTGAGAGAATGCGATTAGCCTTATCGTGTTATGGCTAAAGGGAGCAGCATATATTGCAGGCCTTTGATGCAGCGAGGCTTAATTAATGCCATGAACTGACTGGTGAATGGCCTAAGGTAGGGTGCCATTCAAGTGTGGACATATTATCGTGATAAAGCTAAGATGCCCCAAGGCCATATAGCCGGTTCTTGATGTTGCAGTATTAAAAAAAGCTCTTGGCCCCTTGCAGGGGGCGCGTTCGTTCGGATAAGGCTCTAGAACATCCCTGGCGGCATGCCTCCCATGCCTCCCATTCCACCCATGCCCGGTGGCATGCCCATACCGCCCATGCCTCCCATTCCCGGAGGCATTCCGCCGGGGGCCCGCGCTGGGGGCTCCTTGGTCGATGCCAGGACATCATCGATGCGCAAGATCAGGCAGGCGGCGTCGGTGGCAGACTGGATGGCCTGGATCTTGACCCTGAGGGGCTCGACCACGCCCTGCACCAGCATGTCTTTCACCTCTCCGCTGTAGGCATCGATGCCGGCATTTTTATTCTTCTCATGCTGGCTCTTCAGCTCCACCGCCTTGTCAATGGCATCATATCCGGCATTCTCGGCCAGGGTCTTGGGCACAATCTCCAGGGCCTCGGCAAACTTGGTCACCGCCAGCTGCTCCCGGCCTTTTAGCGTTGCGGCATACTCTTTCAGCCGCAAAGACAGCTCGATCTCCGGGGCTCCCCCGCCGGGGACCATCTTTCCGTCCTCCACCACATTGGCCACAGCATGCAGGGCGTCATCCAATGCCCTCTCCAGGCCGTTTAACACCTGCTGGGTGCCCCCTCGCAAGAGAAGGGTGGCGGAGTGGTTCCGGGTGCCGGAGATGAAGGTCATAATGCCGCTGCCGATGCGCTTTTCTTCCACTACTGCGGCGCTGCCCAAAAGCTCCGGCTTGAGCTCATCCAGGCCGGTGACAATGGTGGCTCCGGTGGCGCGGACCAGACGATCCAGATCCTTCTTGATCACCCGGCGCAGGGCTAGGATGCCGGCATTGGCCAGATAATGCTGGGCCAGATCGTCTATGCCCTTCTGGGTGAAGACCACATTGGCCCCGCTGGCAATGACCTTGTCTGCCGCCTCCTTGACCCGAGCCTTCTCATGCTCCATGAACTGCTGGAACTGAGTAGAGGTGGTGATCTGTAGCTCTGCCTTGGTCTCAGTGTCCTTGGACTCGATGGGGGTGGACAGCAGGGCGATCCTGGCGTTTTCCACCTTGCGGGGCATATTCTGGTGAACGATCTCCTTGTCGATCACCACGCCCTCGATGATCTGGGAGTCGAGGGTGCTCTCCCCCACCTTCTTTTCCACATTGACCCGGTCCATGTCGAACTTCTTCTTGCCGTTGTAGCTCTCCAGGGCGTTTAACACCAGCTCCACGGCATACTCGGACATCTTGCTCTCACCGGATTCGGCGAGCTTGCCGGTCATGGCCGTGTCGGCGATCTTCTTCAGCAGGGGCCGATCATTCTCCGAGACATCCACGGCCATTCCCTTTGCGATCTCTATGGCCTTTTCCGCAGCCATCTGATATCCCTGCACGATCATGGTGGGGTGGACCTTCTGGTCCAGGAGGATCTCGGCTTTCTTGAGCAGCTCGCCCACCAGCACGGCCACGGTGGTGGTACCATCGCCCACCTCCTTGTCCTGGGTCTTGGCCGCCTCGATAAGCATCTTGGCCGCAGGATGCTGCACATCCATCTCCTTTAAAATAGTCACGCCGTCGTTGGTGATGGTCACATCTCCGATGGAGTCGACCAGAAGCTTGTCCATGCCCTTGGGGCCCATGGTGCTCCGCACCGCATTGGCCACCGCCCGGGCAGCCATGATGTTGTTGGAGATGGCGTCCTTACCCGACTCTCTGCGGGTGTCCTTCAAAATGATAATTGGCGTTCCGCCCATTCCTGCCATTAGATAGTCCTCCGGTAATCTTGATTTTAGAGCTTATATGCTGAATCTCTGGTTCACAGTATTTGATATTCTATAAAATGGTTTCCCTCAAAATCGGGCTGCTCCTCCCTAGGAGCAAGGACGGAGAAGGATTGGAGGTTCATTCTGCCAAATTCGATTGGCATAAGTGCATAAGAGGAAACAGCCAAATAGGTCGAAGAACACATATTATGGAGAGCATGAAGCTTCAGATCCAGATCTCCGGTCCAAAAGTGCATGATGTGGGCTACAGATATTTCCTGATGAGCCTGGCCATGGCCAATAGAATCAGATTGTTTGAGGCCCATAATACGGAGAGCACCGAAGGTGAGGCGGTTCTGGTCTATGTTGACGGCGAGGAAGAGGCCGTCAATAGAATTTGCACCCTCGCTGAAACCAGGCGCCCCAATT
>CALMJN010000433.1 GCA_937864385.1 uncultured Methanosarcinales archaeon
TTTAGGTTAAATATATTAAATTCTATTTACTTGAATCCCGTGGCATTCCAGCCGCAAAATTAAGATCTTAAAATCTCGAGGACTGGGATCGATGCTCATACTTTCACTCCGCATGGTTCATCCTTATCAGCGGTCTCATCTCTCTGTCCTCCACTGCTGCCAGTAGCAGCATTATGTATTTTGATAGAGGGGGATATAGATGTCCAAAAATCCGGAATTTGCCAAGCAAGCCACTGAGATTGTCCGCCATCAGGATGCCATTCGCTCTGCCAATGAGGAGCTGATCAAGCTCAGCCAGAGGTTCGGGCGGATGATGCCCAGGCTCTCCCGGCTGGATCCATCGGTAATTTTAAACTGGCTTAGCCTCTATAGCAAGATCAAGGACGGGTCCAGAAGGGCGGATGAAGAGATGGACGGCTTCAGCCGCAACGAACTGGCCTCCTCCAGTCCGGTTTTGCAGCTTCAAGTCAGCTGCTATCAAATGCAAAGACAGCGGCTCTGCTTTAAAATGGAGGTACTGGATGATATCCTCGCCGGAATGATGGAGGATCTGCTGGAGAACGGGAGCTTTGAGGAGGTTCAGAAGCAGGAGATGCGCGCCGCACTTGACTCTACTATGGAAAAGAGCCTGAGTGGCTCTGAGCGCATATTTGCCCAGGTCTGAAGACTCCGTTTTCCAAAGAGCACAGATTCAGAAGGGATTGCAGCGGGTGTGCAAGGCCTCGCTGTGGAATCTTTGTGGAAATCCCCAGGCAATGCAATCGACAAAGCTTAAATGAGCCGCAGCCATGAAACCATCCATGGATGAAGCCTCCAGATTGATCCAAAAGCTCGGTTCTAGCGACGACTATTTTGAGCGCCAGAAAGCAGCATGGGCCCTGGTTAACCTGGGAGAGCAGGCCGTGGAAGATGTCTCCGCTGCTCTGGAGAAAGGTGAGTTCTCTGATCTGCGGTACAAATCCGCCTGGATACTGGGAAAGATAGGCAGCCCAAAAGCTGTGGAGCCGCTCTGCCGGTCTATGCTCAATGATCCCGACCATGTGGTTCGCGAATGGTCCGCTGCTGCTCTTGAAGCCATAAAGAACAGAGATGCTGTCCATGCACTGGTCTTAGCCCTGAAGAGAGACACCTCCAAAGACGTTCGCCTGCGGGCGGCTGTTGCTCTGCGCTCTATAGGAGCCACGGAGGCTCTGAGGGATCTTCTCAATTATTCCGATCCGGAGATCAGGGGCATGGCGGTTACCGGCCTGGCCAAGATCGGACACCGGGAATCTCTGCCCCAGGTAGCCCGGCTGATCAAGGACGATGACATTGAGGTCAGACGAAGGGCTGCGGCCTTTATGGGCGAGGTAGCTGGCGATGAGGCCTTAAGCCCTCTGGCTATAGCCCTGGAGGACGAAGAAAGCACAGTTCGCTCCGAGGCTCTAAAGTCCCTGGGAAAGATCAGGGGGGAGAAAGCCTGCGATATGGCTCTGCCTTTTCTGAATGACCGGGATTGGCAGGTTCGATATACTGCAGTGACATCGCTAGGTGAGATCGGTCATAATAAAGCGCTCTCTGCTCTGGTTGAGGTGATGCTGGGGGAGGATGATGAGGAGATTCGAGCCTGGGCGGCCTGGAGCCTGGGGGAGATCGGAGATGAAAGGGCCATAGAGCCCTTAAAGCGGGCCTACAAGACTGCTCCCACGGAAGTGATGAAGAAGGCCAGAGACTCGCTAAAGGAGATATTTGGAGTTGAAGTCTAGCTGAGATCAGAATGATTGGATTTAAATCGAGGAGAAGTAGGGCTGAACGCCTTTTTCTGTTTTTATATCCTTGATCTGCATTCAGCATCTAGAAGGCCGCTACCGCATAGAGGCAGATCCACTCTTGGATGATTAGTGCAGGAAAGACGCTAAAGAAAAATAGATTTTACAGGTTTGGTTGCCCAAATCCTGCCCCATCCGGTCAGTATCTTCTGGGTGGCCGAGCGGGCTTATGCTTCTGATAGCAATCGCTGCAGTAAACCGGCCTGGATCCATCGGGTTTGAATGGGACCTGACATGTCTTTCCGCACTCTGCGCAGGTGGCATCGTGCATCTCTCTTGGGCCTCGGTTGAAGCCGCCTCTGCTTCCGCTTCCGTATCTCTCCATTTATTTCACTTACCTTTGGGCATCGATTCCATGAATCGATCCTACTGACAAAACATCCCATCAAACTCAATTGAAGCGACGCTTATGCAGCATCATCCTAAGGGAAAGGGCTATTTGATATAGCTTTCGGTCATTCGCGTCCTTGTCATTCGCGTCCTTACTGGTCTCATCTTCTTCTATGAAAATCAATCCTCTCCGCTTTTTATGTTTTATATCAGCCATCTGCGGCATCATCTCATCAACTGATCAACGAAACTCTTATATATGATATATGTTAGCATGCTACATGTTAGCATTTACGAGATGATGGAAATTGAGTGAAATCGGCAAGAGAGTTCGCATTGAAAGGATCATGGATCGAGAGAGCGGAAACACAGTGATCATTCCCCTGGACCACGGCATATCGGTGGGCCCGATCAAGGGGCTGGTCGACCTGCCGGAGATGGTGAACAAGGTGGCCAAGGGCGGAGCTAATGCCGTTTTGCAGCAGAAGGGCATGGTCCGGCACGGCCATCGCGGCTACGGCAGGGATGTGGGTCTGATAGTGCACATGAGCGCATCCACCTCTCTCGGCCCCGATCCCAACAACAAGGTGCAGGTCTGTCTGGTGGAGGAGTGCCTGAAGATGGGTGCAGATGCCGTCTCGGTTCATATCAACATCGGCTCGGAGACCGAATCCGACCAGCTCTCCATCCTGGGATGTGTGAGCGAGAGATGTGACTTCTGGGGCATGCCGCTTGTGGCCATGATGTATCCCCGGGGCAAGGGGATTGCCAATCCCAATGATGTGGAGGTGGTGGCCCATGCCGCCCGGGCCGGGGCGGAGCTGGGAGCGGATATCATCAAGACCAATTACACCGGGGATATCGATTCCTTCCGCAAGGTGGTGGAAGGCTGTCCTGTCCCAGTGGTCATAGCCGGAGGGCCTAAGACGGAGACGGACATGGAGTTCTTGCAGATGATCGAGGGGGCCATGCAGGCCGGAGCTAGAGGCGTGGCCATAGGCAGGAACGTCTTCCAGCATCAGGATCCGGTGAAGATGACCATGGCCATAGCGGCTATTGTCAACAAAGGGAAGACGGCGGATGAGGCCATCAAGATATTGAGTTGAGATCATCAAAGCAGCAGCAAAAGAAGAAGCAGAGTTGCCATAGCAAGATAAGCCTCCCGGGGCGGTCCATAGTCATCGGACTGCCCCGACTAAAAAAAAGCTCTTCTCAGGCTTCGTATCTTTTCAGATAACCCCGGATATACTCTCCTACCTTCTCCCCTCTGTAAACTCCGGCGTGCCCCTCGCAGAGCACATCCGCCTTGAGGTCAAGAAGCTT
>CALMJN010000434.1 GCA_937864385.1 uncultured Methanosarcinales archaeon
TGCCGCGGCAGCACTAATGCGGCGCAGGGACTAAGTTTTTTTGATTTTTTGCTTTTTAAGTTTTAAATCTATTGATATTTATTTATATCTCATTCTTCGCCGCCTTTTTTATAGCCCTTCCCAGAGCCAGGCTCATGGCCTCAATCCGGCTCCTGTCGTCTCCCCCTTCCGCGGAGATGAAGAGATTAAAGCCGCCATTATAGGCCAGAGCGCGCAAAAAGTGGCTGAAGTTATCCAGGCTCATGCCCTCCAGCATCTGCTTCTCAAGGTGGAAGCTGCCCTGGTATCCGGCCTGGCCAAAGCGCACTGCCGCCCGGGCCAGAGAGCAGCCGGCAGGAACACTGCTGCTGCCTATGCCCTTCTTTATCTCCTGAGAGAGCAGGCTGCCCAGAGTGATGGCCGTATCCTCTACCGTATGGTGGTCGCCGGTCTCCAGGTCGCCCCAGGCTTTGACTTCCAGGTCCAGCCCTCCTCCCCTGGCCAGAAAGGAGAGGATCTCATTTAGCAGCGGCACACCCGTATCCGCTTGGACCCTGCCCTGACCCTCAACCTCCAGACGGACCTCTATGCAGGTCTCTTTTGTCTCCCTCCTCCTCGACGCCGACATGATAGAGATATAATTGCTATTCGTTTTTAAGGCAATCGCCGCCTCTTTCCGAAGGGCTTATCTACCTTTAAGCCAACCCTGTAATTTCAAAGGTCACAATTCAAAGGGTTATCAACATGATTTCAAAAGAGGACATCCAGGATATAATAAAGGGATACGATAAGAACGATCTGACCATAGCCACCATCTGCTCTCACAGCAGCCTGCAGATCTTCCACGGGGCGAGGGAGGAGGGCTTCAAGACCCTGGGCATATGCATCGGACAGCCGCCCCGCTTCTATGACGCCTTCCCTCTGGCCAAGCCGGACAGCTTCCTCTCCGTGGAGAGTTACAAAGCCCTCCTGGATTACTCTTCTGATCTGATAAAAGATAATGTGATCATCATACCGCACGGCTCACTGGTGGAGTATCTGGGCATCGAGAGATTCGAGTCCCTGGCCGTTCCCACCTTTGGAAATCGCCGAGTTCTGGCCTGGGAGAGCGACAGGGAGATGGAGAGGGAGTGGCTCCTCAGAGCGGGGGTCAATGTTCCCATGCGCTTTGAGAAGGCGGATGATATCGACCGGCCGGTGATAGTGAAATATCATGGTGCCAAAGGCGGACGGGGGTTTTTCATCGCCAAGACCAAGGATGAGCTGGCAGCCAAGATGAGCCGGGAGGAGAAGTACACCATTCAGGAGTTCATATTGGGAACCCGATACTACATCCATTTCTTTTATTCCCCCATTCGGCAGGATGGCTACCGCCTGAGCAAAGGCTCACTGCAGATGCTGGGCATCGACCGCCGCGTGGAGTCCAATGCCGATGAGATCTTTCGCATCGGCAGCATGAAGGAGCTGGCCGAGGCGGGGATCTATCCCAGCTTTGTCGTCACAGGCAACCTCCCCCTGGTCTTGCGCGAGTCGCTTCTGCCCCGGGCCTTTGAGCTGGGAGAGAGGGTGGTGGAGACCAGCCTGGAGCTCTTCGGGGGGATGATCGGGGCCTTCAGCCTGGAGACCATAGTGACAGATGAACTGGAGTTCAAGATCTTTGAGATCTCTGCCCGGATAGTGGCGGGGACTAACCTCTACATGGATGGCTCTCCCTATTCCGATCTGATCCAGCCGGGCCTCTCCAACGGCCGGCGCATCGCCCAGGAGATCAAGCTGGCCAGGGAGATGGACTTGCTGCAGGAGATCATAACCTGAGAAGAAAGGCTTATCTGGCAGTTCTCTGAGAGAAGGCAAGCATGTCTGGCCTGATTAAGACATTCAAGGAGGCAACCGCCCTTCAGTGCAGCTTCTTGGAGAAGCTTCTGGATATGGATATGGCCCAGGTTGCCTCCTTTTCCGGCTCCCTGGTGGAATTTTTAAGGCCCTCATCGGAAAATAAATTCGTCTACGGCATTGCCGCGGGGCGGTCCGCTCTGGCCCTCTATAGCTTTTTGCAGCTGATCCAGAACCACTTCGACAACATATTTCCTTTTACCCTGGAGGATCCGGTGCAGAGGCACTACCGAAAGGGCAAGAACCTGGGGATTGCCATCTCCGGATCGGGAGAGACCCAGGCGGTTAATAAATATATAGATGATATCATCACCCTGGGCGGCGAGATCAAGCTAATCACCGCCAATGAGAAGGGCACAGCTTATAAGATGGTAAAGGACTACGACAAAGGCTCGGTTCTGGTGATACAGGCCCGGACCAAGCAGTCCACAGACAAGGATACCCGGTCCCGTCTCTCGCCCATGGGAACGGAGTTCGAGCTGCAGGTTCTGGCCTTTTTAAACGCTCTGGCCCCGGATATTCAGTCCAGGCTCAAGGGCATATGCGATCCTGCCTGCTCCTCCTATCAGTCCACAATCAGGGACTTTGAGGATAACGCCAGGCTAATCTCGGAAATGGACTGCGATCATCTCGATCACTGGTTCGGTCGGCTGTTTCCCAGAAGCGGCAGATATATCATCGGCGGAGTGGGTCGCTCAGGACTGGTCTCCCGGGCCTTTGAGATGAGGTTCACCCATTTAAACAAGATCAGTTACTGGGAGAGGGATTTTAATACCCCCAGCTTTCAGATCGGAGATGTGTACCTGCCCATAACCGGGATCGGCAACACCTATGAGGCTATGGAGGGCACTCTCACTGCTCTGGCCAAAGGAGCCGATGTCATGCCCATCACTGCTAATCCCTCCTCCCGCCTGGTTCAGGTTTTAAAAAAGCATGGACGGGAGAGGGATATTGCCGTCATTCCGGTCAAGGAGGAGTATAAGAGCCTGTTCAGCGGCGACACCAGCTCTACCACCTGGCTGATGTCGGACTACACCAAGTTCCGCTATCCCATATTTGAGATCAATGCCTCCATATTCACCAATAGCGTGGTGGCTGTGGGCGCGGAGTTCCTGGGAATAGTGGAAGCGGGAATGAGAAGGATGCATGTTTAAGAGTTCGTGCAGGGCCGGACTCTAAGATTGAGGAGATAGGAGGCTTGAACATATGGCTGGGACCAGATTCCTCACCAACTGTCCCCGTTGCGGCTATGTCGCCGAGGCCTGGAGCGAGGATGGCGTGTTTGTGAGCCTGCGCTGCAAGATGTGCGGCTATGAGGGAAGGCTGCCCCATCCCGATCTGAAAGACGGATTGGGGAGAAGAGGATAAACCGGCCTATAAAGGCTCTGGAAAATGCTGACCAGTAGAGCTCATCTCCTGCGGCTGAGGCATGATCCAGCTCTTGATTTCAGCCTGGCGGAGGTCGAGTATGTGGACCGGGGGGCTCCCGGCGATCTCTCCCTGATCTCGGGAGACAAGATCATCAAACTGGAGCAAGGGTGGATGCAGATCGCGGCAGTGGGTGGGGCTAAGTTCATCCCTTTCCATCG
>CALMJN010000435.1 GCA_937864385.1 uncultured Methanosarcinales archaeon
TCCGTAGCTTATCGGCCCCAGCTTGGTGGTCTCACAGGGAAACAGGGGGCAGGCAAAGCAGTGAGACACGCCCCTCTCGTAGGCGCAGGTGGCTATCTGGCACATGCGATTCTGGCGCGGCCTGCATCCTGCCTCGCCATTGGGGCATTTTCCCTGCACCATGCGGGGGCAGAGCTGGCAGGCTATGCCGCAGACGCCTACCTTAATCGGCTGCTCAGAGGGCATAGTCCACAACTATCCGGCTCTCGCTGGTCTTGCTTACAAAGTCGAAGACCTTGAGATGCTCCGGATGCTTCTGGTATCTTTGAAGGGATTCAAGGCTCTCGAACTCTGAGACCAGCACCAGGTCATAGGCAATGCTCGCCTGGAGGAAGTTGACTCCAACCTCAAAGAATTTGATCTCCTTTATCCTGGCCGGGAGCCCCTCAAGCATCGCCTTTAGGAGCTGAATGTTTGCTGCCTTATCCCTGCCCTCTGCCTTTTCTTTGAGCTTGAACATGACTATATGCTTGATCATCGCCAGTGCCACCTTGCCCCTCCCGCCTTGCGAAGAGGGAAATTCTGTTATCTCGATATTCTGCCAGGATTTATAACCATGCTGGTTTTGCCTCTTGCCCCCTTCGCTGTCCTGGCAAGAATTCCATCTCCATCCCTCTCAGCCGAGGATGAGGCGAAGATTTCTTGACCCATGTCGCCGCACCTGCCCTCCATGCCAAGAGATGTTCTGGCCCGGGTGCGCCAGGAGCTGGAGGAAAATATCGATCCCAAGACCAGGGACGGCGCCCAGCGCTTCTTCAAGGAGGAGGTCAAATTCCACGGAGTCAAGAGCGCTGCCGTCAGGAAGATCGCAGCAAAGCATTTCCAGGAGATCAAGGGCCGGGAGAAGGAGGAGATATTCTCTTTATGCCGGGATCTTCTGGAGACAGGCTACGGCGAGGAGGCATTCATCGCTTTCCAGTGGGCTTATAACCTGCGCCGCGGCTTCCAGCCCGCCGACTTTTCGGTATTCGAAGAGTGGCTCGGGAGCTACGTGGACAACTGGGCCAAGTGCGACACCCTCTGCAACCATGCTCTGGGAAGCTTCCTGGAGATGTATCCCCAGTTCATAGCAAACCTGAAGGGCTGGGCCGTCTCCGAGAACAGATGGCTGCGCCGGGCCTCGGCTGTCACCCTCATCCTTCCCGCCAGAAAAGGTCTCTTTTTAGAGGAGGCTTTTATCATCTCCGAGATCCTGCTCCGGGACAAGGACGATATGGTGCAGAAGGGGTATGGATGGCTCTTGAAGGAGGCCAGCAAAAAGCATCAGGAAGAGGTCTTCGACTTTGTTATGAAGCGCAAGGCGGAGATGCCCAGGACGGCTCTGCGTTATGCCATTGAGAAGATGCCAACAGACCTGAAAAAGAAGGCTATGGCCAGATAGCTGCTTTTTAGAGCTATTTTTTCACGATCTCTGCTTGATGAGATAGGCCACCAGCTCTCGAGAGAGCTTGGTCTCCCGGGAAACGGCACTGGCAATGTCGCTGGTGCTGGCACCGCTGGCCTGCAAGCGGTCAATTCTCTTCATGACCCCGTCATCGATGTCGTAGTATTCATCTATGTCCCTGCGGTGTCCCCATACATCTCCTTCCACCAGCTCAACTCCCTGGATGTTGAGAAACATCTCACTGGCTTTGGAGAGAGTTCTGCGGTAAGAGGCAGGAACCTGGACCATCCTGATGCGAGGGCAGTTCTGGATCAGCTTGAATACATCGGTGTTCGCTGCCCGGAAGGCCAGATGCACCATCTGCTCGTTTCGATTCAGATTTTCAATGTCATTTCTGGAACTGACTACTCGCAGCTTCATGGACTCACCAACGATAAAGCATTTCTGCCGATTGTATCGAATTCCACTCTACCTACTGGAATATAAGCCTGATGTATGAAAAGCAAAATTGCTTAAACTTAGCAATTAATTATACCTGCTTTTCAAAAAAACTTAGAGGCTGCTGATGACGACTTGGCTTTAGGATTGGAGAGCCTCCTTCGCGAGATCATTGGGCTTTTTGCCCGTTCTTCTCTTTAGCCCTTATTCGCAGGACATAGAGCTGCTCGAAGAAGCATCTCTCGCTTAATACCGCCTCAGCCTGCATCCCAAGAGAAGAGGCCATCTCTATCACCTCAGGCAAACCGGTCAGACTGGATATGAGCAATAGAGCCCTTCCTCCCACCAGAAGGTGGTCTTCCAGCACCTGCAGGAAGCGGCCTACCGTCTCCCTTCCGTTCTGGCCGCCGTCCAGAGCTCTATCTATCCAATTGCCCGATCTCTCCTCCGGATTGAAAGGCAGATAGGGGGGGTTGAATAGTATCAGGTCGAACCTTCCCTTGATTCCCCGGAATAGATCGGCTCTGACCAGAGGAACTTCGCTCGCTCTGGAGCGGGTGGCCTGCAGGGCATGGGGATTGATATCCGTGGCGATCAGGCATTGCACCACAGAAGAGAGCTCCCGGGCTATAGCTCCGCTGCCACATCCTATCTCCATGGCCCGATCCTCCGGGCGGGCCTCGGCCAGGGCGGCTTTCAAGAGAAGATAGGTATCCTCAGCTGGAGGGTAGACCTCTTCCCTGATGTAGTCGCAGGCTTCCTGCCGGCCGTATGGGGGCATGGATGCTTTCTCTGCACTTTTTCCCGGAAAAAGCTTTGGGCACCTGACCGGCTACGGCTGCCGGCAAATCCTTTAGCCCTGATCCAGAGTCTTGATCCAGGAAAGGATATTCGTATGCCCGCCTTTTTTAGAGCATCTCTGCAGCTAAT
>CALMJN010000436.1 GCA_937864385.1 uncultured Methanosarcinales archaeon
CCGCGGCTCTCCTGCGGGAGTATTCATCCACCTGCCAGGCCAGACCCTCATATCCCACATCCATGAGCATCAGCCCATCCGCGGGGGCAGTGGGCGCACCGTGGTTTGACTCCGGGCGCAGAAGCTCCGAGAACCAGGCCCAATCCTTCTGGCCTGATCCCATCTTCTCCAGGGCGCCGACGATTTTTCGCACCATATTCCAGAGAAAGCCGTCCGCCCGGACATCGAAGATGAATAGCCCCCTCTCCTCGCGGATCTCAATCTTGCTCACCGTCTTGACCGTGTCCACCTTGGATGAGGAGAAGTTTCGAAAATCGTGCTGGCCTAAGAGCCCCTCTGCCGCAGCCTGCATCCTCTCCAGATCCAGTCCCGGATGCCAGAGCAGGTATCGATACTCCCGCCACAGGGCGTTCCAGCGGGCGCTAAAACCTATGGGCGCCACGGCCCAAGCCCAGCTCCAGATGTCGCGGGGCAGCCGGCCGTTCACACATCGCGGCCGGGCCAGGGCGGCCTTGTCCTCATCGATCCAGAAGTCGATCACCTGGCCCAGAGCGGAGACCCCCCGGTCCGTCCGCCCAGCATAGCAGAAGTCTCCGTGGATGACCCCTATCTGGGAGAGCGCCTTTCGGACCTCGGAATCGACAGTGACCAGGTCCGGCTGGCGCTGAAAGCCGTAGTAGGCCTCCCCCAGATAGGCCAGCTTCAGGGCGATCTTCATCTATACTTCTCTGGGATCGGTGATATAGCCGGTGATGGCGCTGGCGCCAGCAGTAGCAGGCGAGGCCAGATAGACATAGGCCTGGGGGCTGCCCTGCCTTCCTACGAAGTTGCGGTTGGATGTGGCCAGGCAGCGCTCGCCTGCTCCCAGCAGGCCGAAGCTTCCCCCCATGCAGGGTCCGCAGCAGGCCGACTCCACCATGGCCCCCGCCTCCATGAACTTCTCCACCAATCCGGCGCGAAGCGCCTTCATGTACTCTATCCGGCTGGCTGGGACAACGATCATGCGCACGCCCTTGGCCACTGGTTCCCCCTTCATCATCTGGGAGGCCAAGAGCAGATCCTCGAAGCGGCCGTTGGTGCACGATCCCAGGAAGACCTGATCGATCCTGGTCTCCGGCAGCTGGCTGATGGGCCTGACATTGTCCACATTGTGGGGCAGGGCGACCTGGGGCTCGATCTGTCTCACATCCCAGCTTCTCTGTGAGAGCAGAGCATCCTCGTCGCTTTTGGCAATTCTCTCTTTGATTGCCGCCCGGTCTTTCACCCGCTCCTCAAGATAATTAATGGCCGTCTCGTCGGCGTCGAATATGCCCGCCTTGGCCCCCATCTCAATGGCCATATTGGAGACGGTCATCCTCTCCGGAATGGTCATCCTCTCTGCCGCCTCGCCCTTGAACTCGCAGGCCAGATAATTGGCTCCATCCGCTCCGATATCGCCAATAATACGCAGCACCACATCCTTGGAGGTCACCCTTTCCGACAGCCGGCCATTCAAGATCAGTTGAAGGGTCTGGGGAATCATAAACCAGAGCCTTCCCGTGGCGAAGACAGAGGCCATGTCCGTCGAGCCTATGCCCGTGGCAAAAGCCCCCAGGGCTCCATAGGTGCAGGTATGTGAGTCCGTGCCCACGATTATATTTCCAGGAATCACATGCCCCATCTCCGGCATGACCTGATGGCATACCCCACAGAAGATGTCATAATTGAGTATGGACTGCTCCTGCGCGAATTTGCGCAGCATTATATGATTCTCCGCCGCCTTGAGGCTGTCTGCCGGCACCTGATGATCGAAGAGCAGGACGATTTTGGCTGGATCCCACACCTTCGCATCCCTGCCCGCGATCTCATAAAATCCTTTGACCGCCAGCGGTCCGGTTATGTCGTGTATCATGGCTGTATCAATATTTGCCATGACAAACTCGCCAGCACATACCTCTTTTTGGGAGGCTTTAGAAAATATCTTTTCAGACAGGGTTTGGCCACTCATGGCAAGGGCCATCTCATTAATGATAAATAAATCTTGACCTCGCCCTATAATCTTGACCTCATCCTCATCAGATGAAAACTCTTCAGACCATTTCAAAGCCTTTAAATAAATAAGACAATATCAACGATGTACACAAGAATACAATTTAGTCAAGGAATGGAGTGTCCGGGAAATGAAGATCAAGTATCTGCTCGACGAGGAAGAGATCCCCAAGAAGTGGTACAATGTAGCCGCCGATATGCCCACCCCCCTCAGCCCCCCTCTGCATCCGGGTACGCTGGAGCCCCTCAAGGCCGAGGACATGGAGATAATCTTTCCCAAGGCCCTGATCCGGCAGGAGATGAGCACCGATCGCTGGATCGACATCCCGGAGGAGGTACGGGAGATCTACCGGCTCTGGAGGCCCACCCCTCTTTATCGCGCCGCTGGCCTGGAGAAGGCTCTCAAGACCCCGGCCAGGATCTACTACAAGTACGAGGGGGTCAGCCCAGCCGGCAGCCACAAGCCAAATACCGCCGTCCCCCAGGCCTATTACAATATGAAGGAGGGCATAGAGCGGCTGGCCACGGAGACGGGAGCCGGCCAGTGGGGCTCGGCTCTGTCATTAGCCACCTGCCTCTTCGGCCTCAAATGCACCGTCTATATGGTCCGCTCCAGCTTTGACAGCAAGCCCTACCGGAAGAGCGCCATGCGGGTCTGGGGTGCGGACTGCTTCTCCAGCCCCTCGGACAAGACCGAGTTCGGCAGGAAGATCCTGGCAGAGATGCCGGATACCCCCGGCTCCCTGGGCATAGCCATATCCGAGGCAGTGGAGGATGCTGCCAGCCACGCCGACACCAATTATTCCCTGGGCTCAGTGCTCAATCACGTCCTGCTGCATCAGACCGTGGAGGGCCTGGAGCTGCAAAAGCAGTTTGCTCTGGCCGAGGACTATCCCGATGTCATGTTCGGCTGCTGCGGCGGCGGCAGCAACTTCCCGGGAATGGTCTTCCCCTTCATACCGGACAAAATGAAGGACAAGAAGGACCTTCGCATGGTGGCCTGCGAGCCCACTGCCTGCCCCACCCTGACCAAGGGGCTTTATGCCTATGACTTCGGCGATACTGCGGGCATGGCCCCGGTGATCAAGATGTTCACCCTGGGCCACGATTTCATCCCGCCCGGAATTCATGCCGGTGGCCTGCGCTATCATGGAGATGCACCTCTTCTCTGCAATCTGGTGCGTGATGGTCTGATCGAGGCCACTGCACTGCAGCAGACCGAGGTCTTCGAGGCAGCCACCCTCTTCGCCCGCTCTGAGGGCATCATTCCCGCCCCCGAGGCCGCTCATGCCATCAAGCCGGCCATAGACGAGGCCCTTAGATGCAAAGAAAGCGGCGAGGCCAAGACCATATTCATCTCTCTCTCCGGCCACGGGCAATTTGATCTGGCCGCCTATGATGCCTATAACGACGGCAAGCTGGTGGACTACGAGTATCCTGCTGATCTGGTGCGCCAGTCCCTGGCCAAGCTGCCCAAGGTATGAGCCAGGAGAAGACGGCAAAGATAGGATTTCTCATCAATCCCATAGCCGGCTTGGGCGGCAGAGTCGGGCTCAAGGGAACGGACGGCCTGGCCGGCCAAGCCCTGGCCAGGGGCGCCATTCCTCAATCGGAGGAGAGGGCCAGGGCATGCCTTCAATCCCTCATCTGGAGATTGGGCGACATTCAATTTTTTACTGCCGGAGGAAGCATGGGGGAGAATGCCCTGGCAAGCTGCGGCATGGCACATAAGACAATTTACAGTCCACCTGCCCAATCCAAACAGACCGACACCATTGCTGCCTGTCAAGAGTTTAAGAGAAGGAAGGTAGATCTCATTCTCTTTTGCGGTGGGGATGGAACGGCAAGAGATGTTGCCTCGGCCAGTAGCGACATCCCAATGCTGGGAATCCCGGCCGGGGTAAAGATGCACTCCGGGGTATTTGCCATCAGCCCCCAGGCGGCGGCGGAGCTGGCTGTCAGATATCTGAGGGGAGAGATCAAATTAAGGCAGACGGAGATCGTCGATGTGGACGAAGATCTCTATCGGTCTGGAGAGCTGGCCACCCGACTTTATGCTGCTGCCCTGACACCCTACCAACCGGCCATGGTCCAGGAGAGGAAGAGGATCTACCTTTCCGGAGACGAAGAGGAATTCAAGGATCAGATCGCTCTCTTTGCCGCCGAATTCATGAGAGATGGATCGGCCTACATCATTGGAGCGGGTACCACAACCGCCAAGATCGCAGAGCGAATGGGCCTGGAAAAGACGCTTCTGGGAGTGGATGTGATCCAAAACGGACAGCTTATTTTAAAGGACGCATCAGAGAAAGAACTGCTGGCCCTGCTGGATAAAAAGGCCAGGGCAAAGATCATCGTCAGCCCCATTGGAGCCCAGGGATTTATCCTGGGCAGAGGCAGCCAGCAGATCAGCCCATCCGTATTGCGGCGGGTGGGTGAAGAGAATCTGATCATAGTCTCCACCCCCCATAAGATGGCGGAGATACCTCGTCTGCTGGTGGACACGGGAGACGCCGATCTGGACGGCATGATAGCTAAGAAGAGGTTGGTAGTCATCGGCTATCGCATAGCCCAGAGAAAGGAGACAGCAGCTGCTTCACTCTGCTGATAGAATTTAAATCCGGATCAGCTGACAAGCAGATTTATATTTTAAGAGAAGGCGTTAGATTATCATGAATGTTGTGGCCGCATTGATTATTTTAGTCTCTTTATTGCCGACGCCTCTCTTCGATATGCAGGGAACTATAATCAGAGTCAATTCTCCCAGCAGCATAATTATAGGAAATGAGACGGTTAATAGAACTGTGCTTTTGGACGGAGTTGACGCATCCGGCCTGAACAATCTGCAGTATGACTACTTGATGAAGGATCTTCAGGGATATCTGCCCAAAAAGAAGGTATTGATCAATGGAAGCCAGGTATATTTCGATCTGGGGGGCAGCTACAATTCCCAAAGCATCAATGAGATGATTGAGAAGAAGATCTCCGATCTGGAGCAGATGCCGGATTTATTCTGCGAAGGATATGACTGCTGGCAATATTTCTAGGCTATTATTGGGTATAAAACTGCCAGGCCTGGATGATATATTTGCCGTATAATATCCATATCAAAACAAATATCCCAAAAATGATGTAGAGGTTGGTGATATACACCAACCACTGCAGAAGACGCATCTTCTTTTCGGGCGTCCCAAACCAGTCTTTTGCCTTTCGCTCAAACCAGTTGGCCATTGTCAAGGATTACGCAGTTGCCTTGGCCGCGGCTTCCATCTCCGCTAGCTTCTTGGCTTCTTCTGCTGCGGCTTTCCTCTCGGATTTGCCCTTGAGCATCTTCATCTTGACCAGGTTATCCCTTTCCATCTCCTCCAAGGCCATGCTGATGAACTTGATGGTGTCCTTGAGATCAGGAACCACCTTGAACTCCAGAGCATTGACACGCCTCTTGGTGCTGTCGATATCCTCGACCAGCCTGATCATGGCGGTCTCAACCTCTGCAGCCAGGATGATTTTGTCCAGCAGCTTCTCATAGGCATCAGCAGCCTCATCAATGGCCGCACTGGTCCCTATGATGCCGTAGCCTCGCTCGAACATCTTCTTTTGCACGGCCTCTGCCGCGATCTTGGGAACCACTACGCCCATGATGTTTCTGGATTCAAGCTCTATGGTCGGCTCCTTTTGCAGGGAATAGGCCACGCTGTTTATGGCAACTGTGCCCTCCACAGCCGTGGCCATTTGAAGCCTCTGCTCGGCAACGATCAGGGCTTCAACCAGCTCTTTCCTGACTGTCCTGGCCTTGTTCAGCACCTCGAAGAACTCAATCATGAGACCGTCGCGCTTCATTTTGAGGAGCGAGTGACCAGTTATGGCGACCTTCATCCTTCTTTTAAGGGCGATCAGCACTGCCCTGGTCGGTTTTGTTCCTCGAATTACGGGCATGGTCTCACTCTGCTTTCTTCGCTGCGCTGGCGTATTTGGGATGGTATTGCTTGATGTATTTGTCGTCAACCCTGGTGAGCATGGCCTCCGGCAGGTCTGCCAGAAGATCCCATCCGATCTGCAGGGTATCGAAGATAGATCTATCCTCGTCTCTGCCCTGATTGACGAATCTCTTCTCGAACTTGTCGGCGAACTCCAGGACAAGCTTATCCCGCTCGGAGAGAGCCTCCTTGCCCACGATGGCCGCCAGGCCGCGCAGATCGTTGCCCTCTGCATAATAAGCATAGAGCTGATCCGATACTGCTCTGTGATCCTCGCGGGTGTGGCCCTTGCCGATACCGGAGTTCATCAGCCGGGAGAGCGATGGTCTGATGTCCACAGGCGGATAAATGCCCTTTCTGTGCAGCTCTCGGGAGATGATGATCTGACCCTCGGTGATATATCCGGACAGGTCCGGGATAGGGTGGGTGATATCATCGCCGGGCATGGTCAGGATGGGGAACTGGGTGATAGATCCCTTCTTGCCCCTGATGATTCCTGCCCTCTCGTACTGAATGGCCAGGTCGGTGTACATGTATCCGGGATAGCCGCGTCGTCCGGGCACCTCTTCACGGGCTGCTCCCATCTGCCGGAGAGACTCGCAATAGTTGGTCATGTCCGTGTAGATGATGAGCACGTGCATGTCCAGATCGAATGCCAGGTACTCGGCAGTGGTCAGTCCTAACCTCGGAGTGAGAATCCTCTCCACAGCCGGATCATCGGCCAGATTGAGGAACACCACGGCCCTCTCCAGAGCACCGGTCCTCTCGAAGTCAGCCAGGAAGTGCTGAGCCTCTTCGTTGGTGATGCCCATGGCGCAGAAGATAACGGCGAATGACTCGGCTTCGCCGAGAGCCTTGGCCTGCCTGGCGATCTGCAGAGCGACGTCATTATGGGGCAGACCTGCGCCGGAAAAGATGGGCAGCTTCTGGCCGCGCACCAGGGTATTGGTGCCGTCGATAGTAGAAATGCCAGTCTGGATAAAAGCACGGGGCTTCTCCCGGGAAGCAGGATTGATGGCCGCTCCGGCAATATCTCGTAGTACCTCAGGCACGATTTCCGGGCCGCCGTCTCTGGGCCTTCCGGATCCGGACAGAACGCGTCCCACGATGCCTGGTGACAGTGGCATCTTGATGACGTCTCCGGTGAAACTGACGGCAGAATCCTTGGACAGACCGCCGGTTCCCTCGAATACCTGAATAACCACGATCTCATCAGAGGTATCCAGCACCTGTCCTCTCTTCAGCTCTCCACCAGTCCTGATCTCGACGAGCTCATTGTAGCCCACTGGCTCGGTCTTCTCTACGAAGATGAGTGGTCCGGAGATCTCAGTAATAGTCTTGTATTCCTTGGTCATTTTGAACCCTCCTCACTTCAGCGCCTTGAACTCGGCTTCCATCTGAGCCATAACCTTTGCCAGGATGGGCTCATACTCAGCCTCCAGCCTCACCTTGGCCAGAGCATCCTTGGATGGAACGGATGTGATCTGGGCCACTGGTATTCCCTTCTGGACTGCATCGAATGCAAGATCCCTGTACTTAAGGATCGCTTCCAGGAGATCGAACTGCTTCTTGTATGGTGCAAAGGTATCCACGGGGTGGAATGCGCTCTGGGCCAGCCAGAAGTTGATGATCATCCTGGCCACTTCCAATGTGATCTGCTGATCTTCAGGCAGGGCATCGGAACCGACAAGCATCACAATCTCTTCCAGCTCGGCGTTCTCCTGCAGTATGGCCATGGCCCGTCTCTTGTTCTTGTTCCAGTTCGGGCTGACATTCTCCACGAACCAGGGTTCAAGGGTCTGGTCATACAGAGAGTAGGAATCCAGCCAGTTGATGGATGGGAAGTGCCTGCGCTGTGTCAGCTTGGAGTCGAGAGCCCAGAATACCTTGACCATTCTCAGGGTGTTTTGAGTAACGGGCTCGGTGAAGTCTCCGCCTGCCGGAGACACGGCACCGACGATGCTGACTGAGCCCTGGCCGCCGTTGAGAACTGCAGCCCGACCGGCACGCTCATAGAAATCAGCCAGTCTGGCGCCAAGGTAAGCAGGATAGCCTTCCTCACCAGGCATCTCTTCCAGACGGGAGCCCATCTCTCTCATGGCCTCTGCCCACCGGGAGGTGGAGTCAGCAGTCATGAGGCAGTCGTAGCCCATATCTCTGTAGTACTCGGCCGTGGTCATTCCGGTGTAAATGGAAGCTTCACGAGCCGCCACAGGCATATTGGAGGTATTGGCGTAAACGATTGACCTTTCCATCAGGGGTCTGCCGGTCCTGGGATCCTGCAGCTCGGGGAACTCATGCAGCAGATCAGCCATTTCATTGCCGCGTTCGCCGCATCCCACATAAATCACAATGTCCACATCTGCCCACTTGGACAGGGTCTGCTGCATAACCGTCTTTCCGGTGCCGAAGCCTCCGGGAATGGCTGCCGTTCCGCCCTTGGCCAGGGAGAAGAATCCGTCCACTACTCTCTGTCCTGTTCTGAGGGGGATGGTCGGTGCCAGCTTTTCTGCCACGGGTCTGGCCTGTCTTACCGGCCACTTATGCATCATGGTCAGCTCAGTGCCATCCTCCAAGACGCAGACAGTCTCATCGACGGTGAAGTTTCCACCGTAGATCTCCTTTATGGCGCCGCCCTTCATCTTGGGTGGGACCATGATCTTGTGATTGATGAGCAACTGCTCCTGAACCTCACCGAAGGCCTGGCCGGGCTTTAAAGCATCGCCCTTCTTGGCTGTCGGCTTGAACTCCCACTTCTTCTTGTGGTCAATGCCATCAACGAATAGGCCTCGGCTGATGAAATCTCCCGACATCTCTGCCAGCTTGGGCAGCGGCCTCTGAATGCCGTCGTAAATTTGGGTCAGAATGCCTGGACCCAGTTGTGCCACGAGTGGAGCGCCTGTCTCCTTGACGGGCTCGCCGGGCCGCACGCCGCCCGTATCCTCGTATACCTGAATGATATGTTTATTGCCGGAAATGCCGATGACCTCGCTCATCAGGCCTTCCTCGCCGACCAGGACCAGGTCGTACATGGAAGCTTTCAGGCCTATGGCCTGAACCAGTGGTCCGGCGACTCGCTTTACTTTCCCTACTTCCATAAATCAACACCTATTGCCCTTTTAATCTTCTCTCTCATCTCTGTGCTCTGCTCGGTTCCGATAGAAATAACGGTAGGCTTAATAGACTCGGATAGCTGCTCCTGGAGCCTCTTGGGCAGCTTATTGTAATCCGATTGCTTCAACACCAGGATTCCTACATTGGAATCAGCCATGACCTCGCCGATCTTGGAAACCATCTGCTCTTCAGTGTCGGCGGCATAGGATTTTTTAACACCTGCCAGATTGAACCCGAGGACGCTCTCGCTTCCTCCCACAAAAGCAATCTCCATTTTAGGCCACCACCACTTGCTCCTCTACGAGTTCAGCAGGAAGTCCGGCTTCCTTTCCTCTTACAATCTTCCTGATATTGGAGACTTCAGTCTCTTTGCTCACCATATATCCGAGTACAGGCAGGATGGATAACGGATGATAGTTTGAGAGAGCCCATGCATACCGGATGAGATATGCTTTTAGCCTGGCCTCGATCCTGCTAACCGCATCGAGATCCGCCGTTGCGATATCGGATATCGAAGACCAGAAGGGGTAACCCTCCAGACCGCGCAGGAACTCCCCAAAAGGCTGGCCAGCCATACGGCTGAGCTCGTCATGCAGCTTGCCTCCAGGGATAAGGTTCTCCTGAATTATAGCCCCATCAACGCCTGCTTTGTTCATCCGGAAGAGGGTTATGAGATTCTTGATATCGATCTCTCTTCGGACATACTTGAGCAGCAGGCCTCCACCCACGGATAGAGTGCCGCCCACAGCCCGCTCCATTCTGAAGTAATAGAGCTTATCCAGAGCGTTCTCCAGCGATGCCAAATTATTGCCGTCGTATTGGGCTAGCGCGCTGGCATAATCAGTACCATCAAAGGCCGATATGATATCGTTAATCGAATCCTTCTTCGCCAGCTCTTCCAGATGCTCAGGAGATAGCTCGCCCGCTGGCACGAGGTATTTGGTTATATCCGTGTCAGTTGCCCCGGAGAACTTGCCGCGCAGGATGGTCTTGATGTTCCATACGTCCCAGCGCCGGAGATACTCCAGAATCAGGAATGAGGGCTCATCTATAGAGACCTCCTCCAGCTTCCTGAAGGTCTTTGCCAGATTGGCAAAGGTGGCATGCTCAATAAGCTCCACGCCGGAGTAATCCTTGGAGAGCGCGTCGATCTCATCCTTGTACTGGGTTTCTTCCAGGTATCTGGCGATCTCTGAGAGCTCCATGCTCATCATCCGGGGATACATCTCCGCCGGGATGAGCTTGGTCTTCATCGCCCGGACTCTGCCCGTGATGTAAGCGTACTTCACCGGTAAACCGAACTTCGGCAAACGTAGTACAGGCATCGTCCTCACCCGAATAATATCCTGGAAACCTCTTTCATGCGGCTACTAAAGACCTCACGCGCAAGAGTTTCGTAGGTTAAATCGTAACGCAGAGCTCCATCACTGCTCTCAATCACAGCGCCGCCGATTATGTCCAGGTTCCCGCCGTAATTTGGGGCGAGAGAGGAGATGAAGGCCTCATCTCTTTTATTGGAGAAGACCTTCATCGCCTTGAGATCATAAGGCTCGAGCAGCTTTGTGAGCATGGCCTCGTTATCCTTCTTGGGAAGGCTCTCCAGCTTTCCCAGAAGCTTAACTCTGGCCTGCTCCAGGAGATCCTTGTGAACATTCAGCTCCGATCTCTTTACCTCGAGATTGGCGCTGGAGATCTCTCTGCGCTCTATTGCCTCAACGGTGTGTCCGACCTCTGCTTCCTTTCTGGACTTTATCTCTGCGGCACGTTCCCTAGCTTCATTGAGTATCCTTGCAACCTCTTGGTCCGCCTCACCGGTTATCTGGGCGACCTTGTCCTTGCTGGTTGCCAGGACTGCCTCAACCACTGCATCTAGTGCCATTGCCTCTCACCTTGGTAATGGCCGGCTTAAGGTGTCACGATTCCAGCAAAGGGTGTCCAGGCGAACATCAGAATCAGCGATACTGCAAGGCCGAAGATGATCAGAGTCTCGGGCAGAAGCATGAGGAAGAGACCCTTACCCAGGAATCCAGGCTCCTCAGCCACGACGCCCACCACAGCGGCGCCGATACCCTGCTCACCAACACCAGCACCAATGCCTGCCAATCCGGTAGCCAGGCCAGCGCCGACAGCCAACAATCCATACAATGTTCCCGCATCTGCTACAACTGCCATTTTCCTCAATCCTCCTTTATATGAATATCACATACTGTACTTGGTTTTTCAATTCGAACTGATATGTTCATGCTTTCAGGAACCTCCGGACATGTCCGAAGGGACTGTACTCCACTCCACCGCCATGAGCGCTGTAGAATTTTGTGAACATCTCCACATAATGCAACCTGAGAGGATGCATAAAGGGAGACAGTATTCCCAGCAGTAGATTGATGAAGTGAACCGCTACCAAGATAACTATGCCTACTATGATGGCAAGCATAGAGAACTCGGCGCTGTTATGCGCTCCGCCGCTGAGCATGGGCATTATGACATAGAATGCCAGCTGATTAGCGGCATAGGCAAGACCCACCGACGCCAGGCCGATGGCCAGCAACCTGAGATATGATATAAGATTGCTGATATACGAAGGCACGTGAGCCAGACCCATGGGGCCCTCTGGACCCATGACCAGCATTACTACAGATAGGACTACCACGATTATACCCAGGTAGGTCAGAATCGACTGCCCCATGACCAATCCAAGCAGAGCTATGGAGAAGAATACCTGGAAAAGCATCACAGGAAGTCGCTCGAAATAAGCATGCTTCTTCTCTCCGTAGTTCAACTCCGTCTTTATGCCGCAGATGGAGCCCACAGAACAATGAACCACGCCGATGAACAAGCTTACACCTATCAAAAGCAGAACCGCATTAGTAGCCAATCTATACAATGGGAAAACGCCCAACGGCCCCAGCCTTCCCAGAGATCCGAAGACACCTTCACCGAAGAAGAGGCCAGCTTCCTGCAGAGCCGCCATCTCGTGGTGAGTCAGCATCCCTATAGCATAATTCCATAGACCTAATGGCCCGAATATCTCGCCATAGAATATGCCAAATATGACCGCCCACACGCCTCCGATCATGACCACGTTGATCAATTGCTGCCAGCCGGGTGTTCTGAACTTCTTCTTAAGACCGAGCAGGATAAGAAGAATCATAATGCCATAGCCGACATCTCCCAGGATCATGCCGAACATGATGGGGAAGAATACGAATATCAGCAACGACGGATCGAACTCCTTATACTCGGGAATGGCGAACAGTCTGGTGATAAGCTCATAGGGCTTGACCACGCTTGGATTATCCATCTGGCTTGGTATATCCTCGCCCTTCTCCACCAGCTCTTCTGCTTCCTTGTCTGCGATCAATGAGACTTCCAGTTTGCCGCCTGTGGTGCTCTCCAGCTCGTTTTTAAGCCTGCTGAATTGATCTGATGGAACATAACCATCGATGATAAAGGCATTTTCAGTCACAGCGAAACGCAGTGGCGCCTCTGTCTTCTGGGTCTGCATGGACAGATACTCATCCGTCGCAAGCATCAGATCTTCATTCTGCTTCTTGATGTCAGCCAGCTTCTTTAAAAGCGGCGCTTTCTCCGCTTCCAGAGACTTAATGCTGCTTTCCTGGGCAGCAATAGCCGAGGCCACATTTCCTTCCAGCTTGGGCACGGATGTCTCAGAGAATCCATGCTCTGAAAGGACGGCGGATACTTCGCTGGCCTTTTCTGCAGGCACAAAAACTGCTACTTGAGTTGCATTCTTGGCGCTTCCGGTATAGATCTCGTGTGCCGGTGAGACTCTCGCTACATCGGCATCTACAGGCGATGTTACAGTGCCTACGAAGGTCGCCAGAGAATCATAACCATGGTAAGATTCCAGAGGCAACGGCAGAACAGCCAATGGATTCAAGGATCTGATCGTATCCTGCTTGGACTTAACCTCTGCTTCAATGGCGGTGATGCGCTCGTATGTGGCGATGACATCTGCTCCGACATTATTGAGGAGGTTGTCCATCTCTGAAAGGATCTGGCTCTCGGGGAAGGTCTTATCCGGTGCCTTATTCTTCAGATCAAGATACCTGGTGATGGATCTGAGCTTGATCAAATCCTCAGAGTATTCCTTGGATTTGCCGATTGACTTGCCAATTTCAAATCCCGGCTGGTTGCCGTTATAATTGACAATATGAAGCAAGCGCAACTCATGCAGCTTCTCTACTACTGGAGATATCACATCCTTTGACCCGGCGACAACAACACGACTCATATTAACGGGTCTAAGCATGCAGCAACCCCATAAACTCCTTTAATAAATATTCAACTGCCTTGTCCAGCTTGGCATTGGCGCTGCCACTCATAGAACTCACGTTCTTCTCTCCGCTGCTAACGATAGAGGCTTTCTTTGCCTTTACATCGCTCTCAGCCTTGGCAACGCTCTTGTCAAAGTAGTCCTGTGCATCAGTCTCGGCGGATTTGACGAGGTTTGCAGCTTCGGTAGTGGCAGCGGCTATCTTTTGATCCTTCTCCTCCAAAGCCCGCTGGACTGCAGCTTTGGCTTCAGCCTCTGCCGATTTGATTTTCGATAAGATATCGTCTCTAGCCATCTGATCCCTCTACATGTTCCCTCACTACACCTCTTCTGGTTTTCAAACAGCGCTACATCACTGTTGGCTCGTGATAAACGCTTCCATCCATCCTCATCTACCAATATAAACTCTTCGGTTTTGATTAGGGAAAGGAAAAAGCGATCGGGCTTCTCCCCAATATCCCCAATATTTTAAAGCTGTATCCAGCTCTTTGTGGTCTTTTGCATATTCCTGGAGGAAAATCTGCCTCTTCCAGGCTTCCATTGCCTGCTCCGCCGCCCCAGCATGACAGTGGCTCCGGCAGTGACATTGACGGGATATAAACCTTCTTTCCTGTCTCCTTTTCCATCTTGTCCAGAGCGACCATGACTGCATCCAGGCGGAGGATCAGCGGACAGAAGCTCTGATCAGTCAGAGTCCCGTAATCCTTAACCATGTCCTGCCTGCCCCGCACCGCTGCTACGACAATGGCCGCCGTCTCGGATAGATCCAGGCTCAACTTGGGCTTGACTGAGGTTCCCACCAGGGGACAGCCGAATACGCCCGGGATCTCTCTCGCCTCTTCTATGCCAAACCTAGGCCCCTTATGCCCCCATAGCAAGCTTATCCAGCAATAATGAGATCATGAAGCCG
>CALMJN010000437.1 GCA_937864385.1 uncultured Methanosarcinales archaeon
GCCACGAAGAAGCCCAGACCGGTCTCGTTGGGATCCAGCCCCCACATGCAGGAGGCGTACAGGAGTAGAGCCCTCAGCTTGTCACTCTCAAAGTGCTCCTTGAAAATGGCCAGAGGACTCATCTCATTGAGCTCCATCATTTCCCGTCCGATCTCGGTCTTCTGGCAGCTCACGATCATGTCCAGGGATGGGACAGGCGGGTAGTAGGTCATTGGGCCCACTATCTCGTCCATTATCCGCTGCCATTTGCGCATCTGTTTGCCGAAGTTGACAGCATCCTTGTGGGAGAACTTGTGGATGGAGTCCACGGTGTCCTCAAGCATCTTGGTCAGCATCAGCGAGCTGCCGTCGCTGTACACCATGGACATCTGGAGGTTGGGCTTAACAAAGGTCAGTGCGTGGCGATCCAGGTTGAAGTCCTGCATAGCCGGCATGTAGTCCGTCATCAGGTGGTAGATAGCGTGAATGTTGGAGTAGTAGCCGGGGAAGAGTATCGCTTCCGTGGCCAGTCCGCCGCCTACTTCGTAGCGCCGCTCCAGGACGACCACCTTGGCCCCGGCTTTCGCCAGATAGGCCGCTGTCATCAGGCCATTGGGGCCGCCACCGATGACGATCGCGTCCCAGTTAGTCTCCTGGGGAAACTCGTCAAACCACTTTCCGGTCAATTGTTCCATCGTCATGTTAGTAGTCCTCCTTTATGCCGGGCGCTTCGCCGATTTCTTGCCCTGTTGTGGTATGTAGTACGGTGCTGAGTACCACCACGGGCCCGGCTCGACCAGACCGTCCTCAATCAGGATGTGCATCAGGTTGTAGGGGATGGCTTGCAGGAACAGGCCACCGGGGTGGCAGGATGTCTGGTTGCAGAGATAGAGCCCGTCAATCGGCGTCTTGTAGCGGGCCAGCTCCGGCACGGGGCGGTTCTCCGCCCACTGGTCATGGCAGTGGCGGGTGCCACACCAAGTGCCTCCGATAAGGCCGGTATTGCGGAACAGGGAGTCATAAGGAGTGTTGGTCCATGTCTGGATTATGTTGTCCGAGTTGATGTTCTCGTATACATTGCTCATGGCCTTGATGATGTACTGAATCATGTTGTCCTTGATCTTGTTGATGGCGTCCGGGCTCTCCACATGGTACTCCGGTGGAGGCACCAGGAAGTAGACCGGCGACATGATATGTCCGGCCGGACGGGTGACCTGCCTGTCGGTGGGCTCGAACCTGATGTATGGCGTGGTCATCCACAGCGCTCTCTCCGGTGGCACTGTGGGGTTGCCCCTGCGCCCATCCACATCGGCCACATGATCATAGTAGATCTCGCGGGAGTCCGTCGGGTATTCTCCGCCAACCATCTTGGCCCATGGCTTCTTGGGCTGGAATCTCTCGTGGGTGTAGAAGTGGAAGTTGAAGATGCTGCCACCCTTGAGGCTGATGTCATTGACCTTCTGGAGCAGGCCCTGGTCGCAGTGGTTCTTGCCGACCAGCTTGTTGAAGGTCTGCCGGACATCGACGTCGCTGATGACGGCCTTCTTGGCCCAGATCTTCTTGCTGGCCTGGGTAGCCGTCTCTCTCAGCCGCACTCCGACCGCGACGCCGTCGTTGATAATAATCTCATCCACCGGGCAGCAGGTGCGTATTACGGCCCCGTGAGCTACGGCGCAGCGCAGAACGCAGTGGAAGGAGTCATGCATACCGCCGCGCGGGGGCCTCATGCGCCCGCCGATGAGCAAGGTTATAGCGCAGGCCCACGCCGGAATGGCCACGCCCTTCCAGTGGCCGGCAGCGCCCGAGTACCAGGCGATGGCTGCCTGCTGCACCTTCCACGGTTCGGTGTCAAAGTGCTCGTCCATCATGTCGAACAAGTCCCAGTCCAGCAGTTCTTCAGTCCAGACGTCGGGCTGGTACTTCTTGTAGACCTGCATGTAGGGGATATTCTCGGCGGTGACCTCCACCTCCGGCGGATGTGGCGGGGTCCAGAAGACAGCGCGAAGCAACTCTTTGGTAAACGTGGGCTGGGTCAGCAGCCCGGCCATCTTGCCAAACCCCATCATGTCCTTTTCACTTATAGGCGACATCCCCGATGTGGTGGCGACTCCGCGGTCC
>CALMJN010000438.1 GCA_937864385.1 uncultured Methanosarcinales archaeon
AAATGCAGGTCTTCTTCTCCATTATGATCCAGGCCAATCTCTGTCCCTTCTAGAGCGATCATATAAATAGCCAGGCCTCTTCGGATCTGACAATCAGCAATAATAACGCCAAGATGGCCAAAAGATTTAGCCAAAGCCGACCGCCGCCTCAGGCCTTCCTTTGGGATATAAATTCCAAGCCAACTGCCGGGACAATGCAGAGAGGTATCAGGGCATGCCGTTCGATCGGATTAAAGATGTGGATAGATCTTTCTTAATCCATCAGAGCCTCTCACTTAGGGTGAGCAGGAATAGCTGCATATCCTCATCCCAGACCCGCTCTGCCTCCAGGCCGCAGATCTCGAACAAGACCATCTCCACAAGAAGGTATACCCTGGCCTTCTCCCTGATGCAGCCAATGAGGGCCTCCCGTCCCCTGCCCAGCCCGGAATGAATGTGCAGACGGGGTCCATGGGCGGAAGGATAGAAGGTGGCCATTCCAAAGACCTCCCAGGCGCTCTCATAGGCCTCGATATTGGGGGAAGGCGGCATCTCCGGCCTCTTGGGGCCGGTGACCGCCCGGCCGTCTCTTATAGCTCCCAAGAACAGGGCGGTGCAGGACTCAATTCCTTTCTTCTCCAGAAACATTTGCAGTGATTCGATCAGGTCTTCTCCATGATCCATCCTCAAGACGAAGATCCTTCCCGGTCTGCCCTCGGAATATTGCATGAAGAAATGGTAACGTCCTGGCTCAAACTTATCATTTTTGATCTTCCCGCTCCAAGCCATCCACCTTTTTCCCAGACCCTGGCCAAAGTCGTTCCGCTCGAAGCTGCAGCGAATATCCAGCCAGAGCCCTGGGTAGGCGATCCTATTAGGCTATCCTATTTATTGTATCAGCCGTCATTAAGTATCTTGATATGAAAGGCAATGATGTCTCCCCCAGCCTGTGGTTTTATGCTCTGGCCATATTTATTGTGCTCTCCGGATTTGCCGGGTTTGCCGGCCTGCTCTACACCGGGATCTCCGATTCCGTTAGCGGCCTGATGCAGATTAAAGCCCCGGGAAACGCAGAGCTCAACCTCTCTCTGAGCGGGGAGTGGACGGTATTCTACGAGAACAACAGCTATTTCGATGGCAAGATCTACAGCACAGGCGAAGAGATATCCGGGCTGGAGGTCCGGGTCAGGGAAAAGGCTACCGGCCTTGACCTGGCTGTCTATCCGGCAAATGTGAGCTTTAGCTATAGTCTGGGCAGTCGCAGCGGCAGATCAATCCTTGCCTTCCGGGCGCCGAGGGCCGGGGTCTATCAGTTCAATTCATCATATCCCGGGCGCGGCAGCCCTGAAATCGTCCTGGCCGTGGGGAAAGGCATGGCAGAAGGGCTGTTCTCATCTATTGCCCTATCCATGGCTCTTCTCTTCGGATCCATATTGCTGGCGTCGATAGTGGCCTATTATACCTTTAGCAGGAGAAAGAGGGCTTTCCTGAAAAGAGAAGAGGAAGAGAGGCTGATGGGCGGCGATAGCTGAAATCTACCAGCCATTGTAGTGCACTCGATCCTTTCTGTACCTTTGAGGTAGAGCCGGCTGTTCATCCGGATATCCCAATGTCACCAGGGCGAAGGGGGTGATCTCCTCGGGAAGGGTGAGGAGCTTTCTAAAGCCTTCAATCCTCTCTTTGAGCGGATAGATCCCGGCCCATACTGCGCCAATACCCAGAGCGTGCGCCGCCAGCAGCATATTTTCTACAGCCGCAGAGCAGTCCTGCACCCAGAAATCGGGATACTTCTCGAGAGTGCTATCGCTGCAGACCAGTATCGCCGCCGGAGAATGGCGGCACATGGAGGCGGTGGGGCAGATCCTGGGCACAGCGTCCAGCAGATTGCGTTGGTCCAGGACCACGAACTGCCAGGGCTGCTCATTTCCCGCCGACGGCGCAAACATGGCCGCCTCCAGGATGTCCTTTATAACCTCGGTGGGTATTGCTTTATCCTGATATTTTCTGATGCTCCTTCGGGTCTTAATTGCTTGCAGAATTTCCATGGCAAAACCTGATCTTAAGTTCCTTGCTGCCATTATAAATCGATAATGCTTCCTCTCCTATAGCTAGAAAATGCATTAAAATTGGATCAAAATAGGCGGCCAGCCTGTCATCTTTTTTGGTGATAGTTCTTTAACAGTCGTTATCGGTAGGCCGCATTTAAAGCTTCGGTTAACCTTAAGTAGCATCATGGCAGGAGTGGTAGCGAATTGACAATATGATACAGTGAGCTTACGGGGCATGATTGATTTGGCGCCTTTTATCGAGATACGGGATTTAACAGTTCGGTTTGGAGACGTAGTGGCTCTCCGCAATATAAATCTGGTTATAGAAGAGGGCAAATCGGTGGGAATCCTGGGAAGGAGCGGCTGCGGCAAGAGCGTGCTCATGCATGTCCTGCGCGGAGTGGAGTCATTTCCCGACATATCCGGAAGCGTGATCTTCCATGTGGCCAGGTGTGAGAAATGCCACCATGTGGAGATGCCCAGCAAAGCCGGTGAGAGTTGCCGCTGCGGAGGAGTTCTCAGCCCGGTTGATGCCGATTTTGTAAAACTGGATATCAACGATCCTCTTCGCCGTGATATCACCCAGAGAATTGCCATCATGCTGCAGAGGACATTTGCCCTTTACGGCGATGAGAGAGTGATAACCAACGTCATGAGGGCCGTGGAGGAGAAGGGTGATACCATGAGCGTCCACCGGGCCGCTGACCTTCTGGATGAGGTCAACCTCTCTCACCGTCTGATGCATGTGGCCAGGGAGCTATCCGGGGGAGAGAAACAGAGGGTGGTCCTGGCTCGCCAGCTGGCCAAGTCGCCCATGATTCTCCTGGCGGATGAGCCTACCGGGACGCTCGATCCGGGCACAGCCAAGGTGGTGCACGAATCCATCAAGAGGGCTGTCAAGGACTTCCACATGACCCTGGTCATCACCAGCCATTGGGAAGATGTCATGATTGAGCTCACCGACAAAGCCATACTTTTAGATGAGGGCGAGATCAAGGCGGAGGGCAAGCCCACCGATATAGCCGCTAAATTCCTGGGCATGGCCGGGACCCTGGGCAAGAGAGAGGAGGTAGAACTGGGGGCGCCCATAATCAAGGCCAACGGCCTGGCCAAGAGATATATCAGCATCGACCGGGGAGTGGTCAAGGCGGTGGACACCGTCAGCCTGGAGATCAATGAAGGGGAGATCTTCGGCCTGGTAGGCGTCTCGGGAGGGGGCAAGACCACCCTCTCCAAGATGATAAGCGGCATAATAACCCCCACAGGCGGCAGCATATCGGTCCGGGTGGGAGACGATTGGGTGGATATGACCGTGCTGGGCTCCAATGGACGGGGCCGGGCCACGAAATACATTGGCGTATTGCACCAGGAGTACACCCTTTATCCCTCCCGAAGCGTGATCGAGAATCTGACCGAGGCCATTGGCCTGTCCCTGCCCTTCGAGCTGGCGGAGAGAAAGGCCATTCACACCCTGGAGACGGTGGGATTCTCGGAGGAGCATGCCGAGGAGGTCCTATCCAAGATGCCCGACGAGCTTTCCGAGGGAGAAAGGCATCGAGTGGCCATGGCTCAGGTACTGATCAAGGAGCCGAGAATTGTGATCCTGGATGAGCCCACCGGTACCATGGATGCCATCACCAAGATCGAGGTTACCAAGTCCATCTTGAACGCCCGCCAGGAATTGGGGGAGACCTTTGTCATCGTCAGCCACGATATGGACTTTGTCAGGAATGTCTGTGACAGGGCCATGCTCATGAGAAACGGTCAGGCTATATTCACTGGACTGCCCAGCGAGGTCCTGGACAAGATTACAGAAGAAGAAGAGAAAGAGATGCTGGGGAGTTAATTTTGAGAGTCTTGGTCGATGGCAGAGAGCTAGAGCTATCTGTCGGCGCAACTCTTGCTGACGCCTTGGGCAGTAGCGGGGCTTATATCGCCCCTGGAGCAATAGTAGGAGTGGTTAAAGGCCGGGGAGAGAAGTTCCGTCAGACCAACTCCTATTGGCTGAGTACGAGTAAGGGCAAGCTGAGAATCGAGCTTGCAGAGAGCGAACTGCTGAGCATCTGGCATGAGAGCGTGGACAGAATATCCGGTTCAACTGTAAGATGGTCTTCCGCCGATGGCGTCGCCTTCGGGCTTTTTCCTTCTGAGATCTCTTTTTCCCGGGACGCCCAGGAGTACAACCGCTGGGAGGTTGTGCTGGGGGCAGCCGGTTTTGATCGGGAGAACACCCAGATCATCTTCATCCGCAGAAGGCATACCGCAGCTTATGGCACTCCCAAAGAAGGCGGAGTAGTGGGCCATGTGGTGGGGGGAAAGAACACTTTGGACCGTCTGGCGGCAGGCGATCGAATAGAGAGCATAGAGCCCATTGTGGAATGGCAGGAGATAACTGAGAAGCAGGCTACCCTGGACCTCTCCATGGCACTGGAGGAGGGGATGGAGATCTTCACCACTGTTGAGGCAGAGCTGAATGAGGATGCACCCCTGGGTGCAGAGTTTTTCCTGGCCCTTACCCGGGAGGGAACCCTCACCGTCGATGCCGTCTCCAGCTCTTATACATCCTCCGATATGCTGCTGAGCGAGCCCATGATCTTCGAGAACCGCGAGCCACGCCTGGAGGGTGCCGTGACCGTACGAACCGCCGGCAGGGGTCTCGGCAGGATATTCGTCTACAAGAAGGATCGAACCTCCAACCCCGCTCACTCCGTGGTGGCTCGAATCATATCCGGAATGGATATGATCAAGCTGGCAAGCCCGGGTGAGAGAATCACCATAAAAGTCCGTCCGGAGCGGATAATGCTTCTGGGCAAAAGCCTGAAAGACGCCCTGTCCCAGATGCAATCCTTGGGAATCCAGGTCCAGGCAGAAGGCTACCAGGGAGAGGATGCGGTGGTGGTCAAGCAGGATCCCGGAGCGACCATGGCCATATTGAAGAATAAGGCCGTAGTGCTCCATTCCATGCCTTCCAGCCGCTTGGTAGCGGTAAAACTCTACAGCGATCAGGCCCCCAAGACTCTGGACTACTTCCGGCATGTAACCGGTCTCAAGGAGAGGCCGCTTGGACCTCTGCCTGTCTTTTTTGTTTATGAGAATACCCTTCTCTTCAAGCCGGATGTGGATGCCACAAGCTACAAGGAGCTTTTGCCGGAGAACAAGCCCGAGGGACCTGTTCCAGCCGGTTCTATTGCCGTTTCCAACACCGTTTCCAAGAAGATGGGCATGGTGGGGGTCAAGCTGGCAGAGGACAAGCGCTACGGCCCATCGGGAGAGAAGTTCGAGGCCACCAATATAATCGGACGGGTGCTGGAACCGGAAAAGCTCAGAGATGTGAAGGAAGGGGAGACGGTTTACATCCTGGAGGTGCGCTGAGATGCTGGTCACCAAGTATGTGATAACTTCCTCAGAGTCGAATATCCTTCCCTCTGATATCGCCATGAAGATCTATGGCTCGAAGTATGATGTCACCGTAAAGGAGACATGCATGGGTGTGACTATCAATGGCGAAGAGGAAGTCATAGATGAGCTGGTCAAAGAGATCCGAGCTCTGGACCCGGCGGGAATTTTCATCAAGGACCGGGGCTTTCCGCCAGGAGATCCCAGGCGCTGCCGGGGCCGGAGGGGCGGTGGCGCCAGGCCCGGCTTTTATATGATTGAATCCGAATCCAAGATCCTGCCCATGATCTCCCGGGCCCTGACCAGCGAAGGCGAAATCCCCGTCCTTGCTGAAAAGAAGAGGCCTCTTTCCCCGGGCAGGCTGCAAGAGATAATAAAAGAGGATTTATCCTGAGGTAAATCAATGGCTAAAGTTATCGTTTATCCTCCTACCAGCACCATTCTCTCGGACCTCGTGGCCAGAATGGGCCATAAGGCCCTTGTGGTTCCCGAAGCAGTTCGCAAGTTGGTTACAGAGAGCGGTATAGATTCTCCTCCCCTGAATATGACCCCTGAGGAGCCCAAGAAGGGGCTGCGCTATGCGGCGGTGGACGTGCCTTCCGGGGTGAGAGGACGGATGTCACTGATCGGCCCCATCATCGAGGAGGCCGAGGCGGCCATCATAGTGGAGGACCCCGGCTGGCTCACCGGCTGCGCCGGATGCTCTCGAACCAATGAGCTGGTGCGCCTACTCATCCGAACCAAAGGAGTTCCGGTGCTGGATCTGGCCTACCCCAGCGATGATGCAGAGGCTAGGGTATTTGTGCATAAGATCAGGTCCTTCCTGGAGGGATTGAATTGATCAGAATAGCCCAGCTCTCCTGCGGTGCAGAGTACAGCGGAATTCAAAGGGAGATCGAGAGGGCGGCAGAGACGGTTGGGGCCAAGCTGGTTTATCCTGAGGTCTCTTTGGACGATATACTCAATGTGGAGAATACATTCGGCGTCTCCGTATCATCAGGCGACCTGAATATGGCCATGGCCCGGGCGGTGCGCATTGTCCAGAATCCAGACCTCGCCGATGCGGTGATAGTCATGACCTGCTTCCGCTGCGCTGAGGCGGCCATCATCCGATCCGAGATCAGAAAGTACATTCATGAAAACTCCAAGATTCCCGTCCTGAGCTACTCCTTTACCGAGAGGACCACGGCGGAGACGCTTCTGACCAGAATGGAAGCGCTGGTCACCACAGTCAAGTACCGGGGCCTCTTGGCCCGGGAGAAGCAGACCGGGCTGACCGCCGGAATCGACTCCGGCTCCACCACCACCAAGGCGGTGGTTATGAAAGACAACCAGGTCATAGGCACGGGATGGAATCCCACCACCGAGGTCTTGCAGAGCGCTGAGGATGCCCTGACTGCCGCCCTCAAGATGTCCGGGGTGGCCAGAGAGGAGCTCCAAGCCACTGGCGTCACCGGATATGGGCGGTTTCTGGTGGGAAAGCACATCAACGCCAAACTGGTCCAGGAGGAGATCACAGTCAACTCCAAGGGGGCCGTCTTTTTGGCCGACGCCCAGAGGGGTCCGGCTACGGTCATTGATATCGGCGGCATGGACAACAAGGCCATCTCGGTGCAGGACGGAATTCCCGGCGGCTTTACCATGGGCGGAATCTGTGCCGGAGCTTCCGGCCGGTTTTTGGAGCTGACGGCCAAGCGTCTGGGTGTGGACATCACTGAGCTGGGCAAGCTGGCGCTGAAGGGCGACTATCAAAACGTGGCCATGAACAGCTACTGCATAGTTTTCGGCACCCAGAGCCTGGTCAACAATCTGGCCATGGGCCGAAAGCCGGAGGACGTGGCCATGGCCGCCTGCCACTCTGTGGCGGAGCAGGTCTATGAGCAGCAGCTACAAGAGGTGGAGGTTAAAGAGCCGGTGATCATGGTGGGTGGGACATCATTGATCGAGGGGCTGCCCAAAGCCATGGAAGAGCTTCTTCAGATCAAGGTCACTGTTCCCAAGTACGCCCAGTACATCGGAGCGGTGGGTGCGGCGCTGCTGGTCTCGGGGCTGCTGGAGGAATAGAGATGGACCCAATGGAGGTCTTCAAGATCGAGGTTACGGGGGAAGAGGAATACGGGGCGAAGAAGTACCGTGAGATCATCATGGACATCCTGCAGGACCTCGGCCTCATACGGTCCATAGGCAAGCTATATGTTTATGTGGATATAAAAAAGCCGTTCTTTTCCGTCTTCGGCCTACTTCGCTCCGGAATTCCTCCTCTGACGGCCAATGATGTGGGCGATGTGATGAAGGTCCAGGGCGGCTATCAGATCAAGATCAACGATGAAGAGCATATGGCCGACCTGCTGAAAGTGCTCTGGGAGCATTACGGCAGGGAGAGGGTGGAGCAGCCGGCCAGGGATGTGGTGATCATCGCTTCGGACAGCTCGCCCGGCGAGCTGGTGGTGGCGGACCTGGAGGCGGAGTTTTTGCAGGATCTCACCGATGCCCTGGTCAGGATTGCTCCGGAGGGCTTTCGCAACCGGCGCAATGAGATGACCAAGGACAGCTTCCTTTTCATAGCTGCCGAGGAGAGTCTGACCCCTGAGATGATATCTGAGATCAAAGAGAAGATCCGGGAGATGGAGAATGCTTGAGCCTGTGATGTTCACGGGAGGGTTGTACAAGCACGACCTGGTAGTGGAGCTGGTGGAGGATCTGGGAGGATACATCCTGCAGAAGAATATGACTCAGACCGAGATCATACTCTTAATTCTGATTCCCGTGGAAGACATGCCTGTCTTGCAGGCGCTGGTCAAGGAGCTGAGAGGGGAACTGGTTCGTGCCCCCCTGGCCGGAACTGAGGTGGCAGTGATAACGCCTACCCTGGCCATTCATCATCTGCCTCATGTGGCCTGCGATATAGCCGAATATCTGCGCCGGCATGGCTCCAAGACCAATATGATTGGCATGGCCAGAGGAGTGGGCCGGGAGATCGCCCAGATCAATGAATATGAGAGCGCACTCATAAACGAGCATGATGCAGCGGTGTTCATCTACGGCAACTTTCAGGATTGCATCAAGAAAAAGGGGGACCTGTACCGGAACCTCAGCGTTCCGGTGGTGGTCACCGGAGGACCGGAGATCGATCCCAAGGAGCTGCCTTATGCCTTCGACTATGTCCAGAACATAGGGAGGATGGCCCATAGATCGAGAAAGGCCACGGAGATAGGATCTCTGGACAAGATCGTGGATGCTGTGGGCCGGGCACTGGATAAGACCAGGGCTTCAATAGCCAAGGATCCTCTCACCACCTCTCCGCCCCGGATCATGGACGCGGTGCGGGAGCAGGTGCCGGAGGTGGAGTTCTCCTACTCCCCCCTTCCCATCGCCCTCAACCTGAACGGACTGCGGATCAAGCTTCCCTTCAGCCGCTTCAAGGATGCAGTGGCGGCGGTGAGCTTCGATGAGGGGGTTCGCCTGGGTGAGATCGCCACCATAAGGCCCTCCCAGATGAAGGACTATATACTGGTTAGGATATTGCCCGCTTCAGAGACCGGGTTTGTATTTTAAAAGGTTCAGGTTCGGTGCTCTAAAAGAGGCGATAGAGGATGAGCATAAAGGCAGGGAAGAGCAATGGGCTTTGAGGATGAGCTGGATGCCATACTGGTCAAGGGCAAGGATAAGGCAGCGCAGGATATCCTGAAATCGATAGAAAGCACCTATGGGGAGGTCCCTTACGTCTTTCAGTTTATGAAGGACAGCCCGGAGATCTTCATCACCAAGGTGCTGCACAACAATGCCATCCAGAGAAGCTCGGCTCTGGATGCCAAGACAATTGAGCTGATATCTGTGGCCGTCTCGGCGGCCATGAGATGCAGCCACTGCCTGAAGCTGCACATCCGCATCGCCGCCAATCTAGGCATCCCGGACGACCAGATCGCAGCCGCCGTTTTTCTGGCGGGAAATCTTGTCAATGCCAGCGTCCTGGCCACTGCCACCCGGCATCTGGACGAGGAGAGGGATGTCTGCCGGGCCTGCGGCATCGGCAGCGGGACCTGCGAGATACATGGGGAAAGGCGGGACTGAAAGCCCCCGGCTCACCGGTCAATTTTTATCTATTTTCCAGACATAGCTCTATTTTAGCAGACGACGAGGATACTATGCCCGCAGAGGACAAGGATCAGGATCGTGGCTGGCAGGGGTCGGAGGGCCATCGCTTCGCCCTGGAGGTCCTGCAGCTCGCGCTGCGGCGGCAGATGCTCCGGCTGGTCGCCGGGGGTATGAAAGATAGAGAGCAGATCGGCCAGGCGCTCAAGCTCAGCCCTTCGTTGGTCGATTATCACCTCTTTATGCTGGAAAAAGCCCTGGTCGTCGAGAGATGTGAGGCGGGCTGGGAGGCCAGCCGCACCGGCCTGCTCTTTTTGGAGAAGGTGGAGAGCGGGGCGTGATCATCCGGATCATAGCCGTGGGCCGGCTGAGGGAGAGATACTGGCAGGAGGCGGCAGCGGACTATGCCCGGCGCATCCGCCCCTACGCCCGGCTGGAGATAGAGGAGGTGGCCGAAGCCCGGCTCAAGGATGGAGCCTCGGCAGCGGAGGAGAAGAAGGCCATGCAGGAGGAGGGGCGGGCCATCCTGGAGAGGCTGAAGGGGCATGAAGGAGCGGTGGTGGCCCTGGACCGTCAGGGCAGGAGCCTGGACTCTTTGCAGATGGCGGCATGGCTGGAGGAGATGATCCTGGAAGGGCGTGGCGATGTGGCCTATGTCATCGGCGGGTCGTTGGGGCTGGCTCCGGAGGTATTGCAGAGGGCGGAGTGCAGGCTCTCTTTTTCCAGGATGACCTTTCCCCATCAGATGATGAGGGTGATTCTGCTGGAGCAGATCTATAGGGGGATGAGGATAATGAGAAAGGAGCCGTATCACAAATGAGGGGATATCAAGCAATTCAGTTTATCTCTGCTGTCCCGCAAGCTTTTTGGTGTGAGCCATGTTTGAAATGGGCCGAGGAGAGAAAGATTGGCGGAGCCGGCGGAGTCAAACGATAAGCAGAACCTGTTCAGCAACAGCGGCCTATTTTCAAACCACTATCTGGAGAATATGATCCAGAAGTCTCCCGTGTGGAATGACGACGCCAGTCTAGCTGAGGTTTACTCGGCGATTAGGGATATCTACATCAAAAAGAGCCGGAATTTCGAGAGATACGTCGAGGCGGATCTGGAGCACAACTGGATCCGTCCGGTACTGGACAGACTGGGCCATTATTACGGGGTGCAGGAGAGCGTGCATCAGGACCCCCTCAAGCCGGATTATGCCTTCTTTGCCGATAAGGAGGCCCTGGATGAGGCCTATTCCCATAAGAAGGGTTCAGATGATTTCTACAAAAATGCTGTTGTGGTAGGGGACGCCAAGGCCTGGAATGTGGCCCTGGACAAGAGCCGGCAGGGAAAGGTACTGAGGGAAGCAGCCAATCCCAGCCTTCAGATCGACAACTACCTGAGAGCGACGCCGCCCAAGTGGGCCATTCTGACCAACGGCAGGCTCTGGCGGCTCTATCATGAGGATACCAGCTTCAAGCTGGACTGCTTTTATGAGGTCAATCTGCCTGAGCTGATGAAGCAGGTGGAGAGGACGGGGGAGACGGAGCCCTTCAAGTACTTTTATCTCTTCTTCCGGCGGCAGGCCTTCCCGGAGGAGCCTCTGGGCACATCCTTCCTGGATAGGGTGAGGCAGGAGAGCCTGGCCTATGCCCAGAAGGTTGGCAGCGACCTGCAGGAGAATGTCTACCGGGCGATGAAGATCCTGGCGGAGGGCTTTTTCGCCGAGCCGTCCAATTCGCTGTCGCACTCGGAAGAGGACATCAGGGAAGTTCAGGACAACTCCATGCGCCTGCTCTACCGGCTTTTATTCATCTTCTATGCTGAGAGCAGGAAGCTTCTGGATACCGATAACAGGCGCTACAGGGAGATGAGCCTCAAGAAGCTCAAGGAGGAGATTGCAGAGAAGCTGGATCAGGGTGAGGCCCCTCTGGCGGTCCGGTCCACCTACTGGGAGGGGCTGCGGGATTTATTCCGGCTGATCAACGACGGGAGCGAGGCCTTCGGCTACTCCCGAGAGGAGTTTTATATCCCGGCTTACAACGGCGGGCTCTTCGACCCGGTGAAAAATCCATTTCTGTCCGGCAAGAAGATCGGAAACTCCTATCTGGCAGAGGCCCTTGACCTTCTGGCCCGCTCGGATGGGGAGAGGGGAAAGGCCTATGTGGACTACTCCTCCCTGGACATCCGGCACCTGGGATCGATTTACGAGGGAATTCTGGAGTATAGGCTGCACCTGGCTGGGGAGTGCATGGCAGCGGTCCGGGAGAAGGGCAAGGAGGTCTGGCTGGCTCAAAGCCAGGTGGGAGCCAGGAAGGTCACAGACAGGGTTGAGGCAGGCCGGCTTTATCTGGTCACGGACAAGGGGGAGCGGAAAGCCACCGGCTCGTTTTATACGCCGGAGTATATCGTCAAGTACATCGTCAAGAACACCCTGGGGCCGCTGATCGATAAGATGATGGAGGAGGCGATGATGTCCGCCGATCTGAGGCCAGGGCTGCTCAAGAAGCTTCTCTCCCTCAAGGTTCTGGACCCGGCCATGGGCTCGGGCCACTTTCTGGTGGAGGCCACGGACTACATCGCCCGGGAGATCATCCACGCCCGGGAGATGGCCAGGCAGGAGGAGCTGGAGTCGGAGGCGGTAGCCGAGGCGGATATCCACTGGGCCCGCCGGGAGGTGGTCAGAAACTGCATCTACGGCGTGGACCTCAATCCCATGGCCGTGGAGCTGGCCAAGCTATCCCTCTGGCTGACCACAGTGGCGGCGAACAAGCCGCTATCCTTTCTGGACCATCACCTGCGATGCGGCAACAGCCTGATAGGAGCAGAGCTGGAACGGCTCACAGTGCTGCCGGGCCGGCCTTCCGAGGATACGCCTCTCTGGAGCTTTGGCCTACGGAGCCACACGGAAGGGCTGCTGAAGAAATACAGCCTCATGGCAGCGCTTCCCGACGACAGCCTGGCCATGGTGAAATGGAAGGAGGATCAGTTCCGGCAGATCAGGGAGGGGGACCTCCGCACCTTCGACGTGGTGGTGGCCATGGACAGGGACAACCTGGCCGTCCTCGAGGAGATCTCCTCCGCCGCCGGCGGCATTCCTGCGGCAAACGCGACGAAGGCGAGGAGCATGCCGACCGACTTCCCCCCGATCAGGCCGGTCCCGATCATCCGCCTCCGGATGGCCCGCAGGTCGGAGGGGTCGAGCCACCGGGACGCCAGGTCGATCAGCCGCTCGTCCCGGGTCACCATCATCCGCAGGTCGCGGTGGAAGGTCCCGGTCCCCTCCTCGCCGGCGGACGCCCCCGGCGCCGCCTTG
>CALMJN010000439.1 GCA_937864385.1 uncultured Methanosarcinales archaeon
ATAAGAAACTCGGTTGTGTCGCCAGGGCGCGCGACATCAGACGGTAGTTGACGCCATCGGCATAGAGCGGCACGCTCATGACGAGCGCGACGGCCACAACCAGACCGATAGCCGTCCCAATCATCAGTCCCAGATTGTGCCACAGGCGGCGCGCCGCAAAGATGAGGATAGACAGGATGTTGTATAACGGTCGCATCTGTTCGCTCAGGGACCGACGACGATCTGCCCTGCGGTCAGCCCTTCCAGGATGTTCTTGCGGGTTGCCGGAGCGTAATGCGGCTCGCCATCCGGCCCCTCCAGCCGGGCCAGGAAGGTGAAGTAGCCTGCGGCCGACGCCTGCCTGACTTCGGCAATGAACTCGGCTGGCGGCAGCCATTCGCCATTGGGCAGCTGGAAGTCTTCTTCCGGAATCAGCTCCTTGATCTCGGCGTCACTCAGATGGGAAACCAGCAACCTGCCTGAAGCCGTCCACGGGATCGGCACACGTTCACCCACATCGGAGGAAATGCGGAATGGCCGCCCGCCCTCGACGGCGACCTTCATGAGGCTTCCCCCGGAGACGAAGCCGATCCACTGGCCGTCGGGGGAGAAGAAGGGGTGGTACGAGGCCTCGGAACCGGTGCCACCGGCCACCTTGTGGCCCTCGAACTGATCGAGAGGGCGAAGGAACAGAGTCGAATCGTTGCCGCCGCCTTCGACGTAGGCGAGGACTGTCTGCGCGTCGCCGAAGTCAGGTTCTTGCGGCAAATAGCGGACCGACGCGTTGGGATGGACGAAGCGTTCGCCGCTGTCGGGCTCGACAAGGCCAGCCTGGCCGAGCGGTTGCGCATCGAAACGGAGACGCTCTCGCGGGGCGACTCGCTCATGAGCACCTCGGGAATGGAGCCCCAAAATAAGTCCCTGCTGGAGTGGGGAGAGACAAAAGAAAGCGCCAGAAGAAGACAGACTGTCTACCTGGCCCACGCTCAGTTCAGCGCCTATGGCGGCACATCCTGGAGGGACTTCTGCTCCGGTGCGGCTGACCTGGCCAAATACATCAACATGGTCGATGATGTGGTCATAGACAGCGGATCCGTACCCTTCGGCCCGGCCACCACCATGACCGGTGACGGCCCGGCCCAGCACGACCTCTATATGATCACCGGCCAGAAATGGTCCAACACCGATGTGGAGCTGGAATGCGGCTCAGGAGTCCTGCCTCTGGTTTATATGAAAAGCAGCCCGGTTCATTCCGTCCAGTGGGCCATCGGCCTCGAGGTGATGCTGCTGATCGACGATCCCTGGAAGACCATCATGACCACGGATCATCCCAACGGCGGCATATTCACCCAGTATCCATTGCTTTTAACCTGGCTCATGTCCAGGAAGGCCAGGGACGACACCGCCAAGGAGTGCCACAAATGGGCCTACGATAAATCCAGCCTGGGCGGGGTGGACCGGGAGCTGTCCCTCTACGAGATGGCCATTGTCACCCGGGCTAACCCGGCCCGGACCATAGGCATGGCCTACAGGAAGGGCCATTTGGGAGCGGGAGCGGATGGGGACGTCACCATCTATGACATCGATCCGGCCAGCTTGAATCCCAATGATACCGCCGCTTTAACCTCTCGCCTGGCCCGGCCGGACTACACCATCAAGGACGGCAGGATTGTGGCCCGACAGGGAGAGATTGTCAGCGTGCCCGAGGGCAGAAGGTTCTACTGCCAGCCCTATGTGGATGAAGACCTGGAGAAGGATATGCTCAAAGACGTCAAGGACTGGTTCAAGTACTACACAGTCGGATTTGCCAACTATCCCGTGCCTGACAAGTACCTGAAAAACCCGGTAGCCATACCGGTCAACCAGCCTCTGGAGGCAGTGATGAGGAGGTGAGGAAGTTGGCCGAGATTATTCTTAAAATCAGAGAGAAGATCGGAATCATGGTAGAGGCGGAGGCGATCAGTCCGGAGTCTTTTGCCGGAAAAGGCAAAGAGGAGATTGAGGCTCTCCTGGTCTGGCAAGGGCCGGAAAAGCTTCCCCTGTCCCGGTTCTTCGATGTAGAGTTGAGCGGCAGCCCCTCTGCCTCGGCAGAGGAGACGCGGATCATCATGCAGGGCGACCTCTCCCGGGTCAAGCGCATCGGGGAGGGGATGAAGGCAGGAAGCATAGAGATAGACGGCCCGGCAGGGATGCACCTGGGAGCGGAGATGGCGGGGGGAAGCATAGTGGTGAAAGGCAACGCAGGCTCCTGGTCTGGTCGGGAGATGAAGGGCGGCCTGCTTCACATAAAGGGCAATTGCGGAGATCATGTGGGTTCAGCCTACCGGGGAAGCTGGCGGGGCATGACCGGCGGCCAGATCATAGTGGAGGGCAATGCCAGAAGCCAGCTGGGCGGCGGCCTGGCTGGCGGCCAGATAACCGTGGGAGGCGATGTGGAGAACTTCTGCGGCATCCGGCAGAGCGCCGGCCTGATCCTGGTCCAGGGATCTGCCGTCCGGGGAGTGGGAGCGGAGATGAACGGCGGGACCATCGTCGTAGGCAAGGACATATTGCAGCCCTCGCCGGGCTTTGAGGAGACAGGCCGGGAGGAGGATCCCACGGTGGGAGAAGTCAAGCTGGAGGGCAGGTTTGTCAAGCTCTCTGGCGACTATGCCCTGAGCAAGAATGCCAAGGGCACTATATACTGCAGGGAGGTCTGAAGCCATGAAGCAGTTTCTGCTCAATTCCGGCAGCACCATCGAGGAGGGCAGGCTGGCCAAGGGAGGCAGCAAATTAAGCCCTGATTACACCGCCGAGTGCGCTGTGGCGGAGATGAATCCTGAGGACTATGAGGCCCTGGGCTCTCCGGAGAGGGTTCTGATCTCCTCGCCCGATGGCAGGCACCGGGTAGCGGTACATGCCTATGCCGGTCCATCTGTCAGCTCCGGCCACATATTCATGCCCCGGGCCATCTGGGCCAATGTGGTGGTGGACCCGGAGACCTTTTCCACCGGCTCTCCCCTTTACAAGGGCTCGCCGGTTCTGGTGGAGGCCACGGAGGAGGAGGTCTTGAGCGCCCAGGATCTGGTCACCGAGCTATATGGGAGGGGGAGATGATGTCGGCTAAAAATATAGTCTGTCCCGTCTGCGGGGCCTCCTGCGATGATATCGCCGTGGAGCTCTCCGGAGACAGAATCACAGTAAAGAATGCCTGCAAGATGGGCAACGCCAAGTTTCAGGAGATCGTCAGCAGCCACAGGATCAGAGAGCCACTGATAAGGGAAGGCAGCGCTCTCCTGCCTGCCTCCTGGGATGAGGCTGTAGAAAGGACGGCCCGGATCCTGGCCCAGGCCAAGCGGCCACTGATATTCGTGGGAAGCGAGACCTCCAGCGAGGCCATGGAGGTGGGGCTGCACCTGGCGGAGTTTCTGGGAGCGGCAATCGACTCCAACTCCACCGTATGCCACGGGCCCACGGCCATGGGCATTCAGGAGGCGGGTCGGGTGGGAGGCACAGCCGGCCAGGCCAAGTCCCGGTCGGATCTGGTGGTCTACTGGGGAGCCAATCCTCTGGAGTCCATGCCCAGGCACATGTCCCGCTATGCCGTCTACCCCCGGGGTCACTGGACCCGCCGGGGCAGGTTCGACCGCACAGTGATAACCGTCGATCCCAGGCGGAGCATCACTGCTGAAAACTCCGACCTTCATATCCAGCTCAAGCCTAACACCGATTATGAGCTGATGGCGGCGCTGCTCACCTTATTGCACGGCAAGAGGCCCCATCCGTCCGTTGAGGCGACAACAGGCGTCTCCATCGCTCAGATGGAGGAGATGCTGGAGCTGATGAAAGGCTGCAACTTCGGAGCCATTTATGTGGGACTGGGGATCGCCTCATCCTACGGCAAGCACCGCAATGCTGAGGCGGCATTCAACCTGGTAAAAGAGCTGAATGGCTTCACCAAGTTCATCATCGGGGCCCTGCGGGGGCACTGCAATGTGGCCGGCTTCAACCAGATTGCTTCCTACCTCTACGGCTTTCCCTTCGGATTGGACTTCGCTAGGGGATACCCCCGCTACAATCCCGGTGAGTACACGGCGGTGGATTTGCTGCGAGACAGAGATGTGGACGCGGCCTTCATAGTCTCCGCCGATCTGGTCTCCCATTTCCCTGCCGCATGCGCCGAGTATTTAGCGGAGATTCCCGTCTCCTGCATTGATATAGCACCCTGTCCCACCACCATGCTCTCCGATGTGGTGCTGCCGGGGGTGATAGACGCTATGGAGTGCGACGGGACATTCTACCGGCTGGATGATGTGCCCATCTACTTCCAGCCCTTCACCAAGTCCCCCTTCAGCTATACCGAGAGCAATGAGGACACCATGAAGCAGATATACAAGAGGGTAAAAGCGCTGAAGAAGTGAGGCAATGGAGGAGTTAGGTCATATGCCCCGTTGAAAAATCCACGGGGCATCATTTTTATAATACAAAGAGATGAGCTAAATATCTTGGCTATTCCTCATCTTCCGCCTGCCAGGCGACCTCCTGCCAGTGTTTTCCCCGCGGAGGGCTCTTCTGCAGCGTCTCTTCCATCTCCGCATTGCTGAGCCCCTCCAGCCAGTCATTGAGTTTCTTGCCCGGATTGTGCCCCGTCCAGTAGGACTGAAGCCGGATATGCAGGTCGCACAGGTGGTTTAAGCTGATGCCGCGCTGATAGATGGAGCCGCGGCAGGGGCCGTGGCCCTTGAGATCACATTCGGGAGCTTTCATCAATATCGTCCTGATAGTTTACCATCGTTTTATCCTAAATCCTGTCCTATGCCGATCCTGATCCGCCCAGGACCTCCAGACGGAATGATTCAGCCAGCACCTGGGGGCTGAGCTTGCCGCTGACAAAGGTGCGGCGGGAGGTGATTTCATTCATGACTACTTTAGCCGGGGCGAAGACATTGTGGTCCACCTTGAAGAAGTCAAAGCCGGCCGCCTTGAAGGTCTTGTAGAATGGTGCGCCCCAATCCCGGGAGGCGGAAGAGGGCATCTCCTTGAGGTAGCGCTGCAGCTCCTCCAGGTTCTCGTACTTCAGAGTATAGTAGGTCTCGCCGCCGTAGATTATGGCGTCGTTGGAGGAGCCCATGCATTGGGTGGCATCACCGGTGACCGGGGAGATGGGAGCCCGGCCCCAGCCGCTCTTGATGGTATTAATGTCAAAGCCCATGGTGAAGAGCTTATGCAGCCCCGTCTCCACCACCCTGGCCGAGACCTGGACCAATCCGGCCACGGAGTCGGTGGGAGCAGCCGCAATGCGCAGGTCCGCCGGGTCTATGCCGCATTGCTCTGCGATCTGGGTGGCCACCTTTTCGGCGGGAATCTTATTGGTTTCCAAAACCACCACGCCCACATCGGAGCACTCCTCATAGCCTATTTTGTCGTACAGCTCTCTGGTCTTCCTGGCCAGGACCCGGGCCGGTCCGCTGCCCATGGCGAAGAACTTGTCCGCCTTGACCTGCCACATGGCGCATTGGGAGGCCATGCAGGATACGGCGGGATGGTCGGTGGCCACCTGGATGCCGGGCAGGAGGATGCCGCCCGCCTCAAAGGGCGTTATCTGAATCTCGGCCAGATCGGCCAGGCAGAGGCGGGAGAGGTAGACCCCTGCCCCGTAGCCGCCCTTAGCCTTTATGCCTGCATCAGCCACGACTGCGCCGTTCTCCAGTTCCTGGACCTCTATTTGCAGCTCATCGGCATAGTCGAGCATCTCCTCAAAGACCTCGAATCCCATCTCATTGATTCCCATCAAGCCGGATCACCTTTTCCAGGCTAGAATGCTGGCGGCCATAAAAGTCTATCGACAGATTTTGAGGGGCGGGTTATGCCGAGCAGCGAGATCTGCAGCCGCCCTTTGCCGCTGCTTCTTTCATCGGGCAGAAGCCGGCGGCAGAGCAGTTCTCCCGGGAATTATTCTCCTTGCAGGAGGAGCCGGAAGGAGAGAAGCCGCTCTCGCCGCCGCTATGGCTGCAGTTGCCGCTACAGTTACCGCTACAGTTTCCTCCTGAAGGACAGCTTTGGCTCTTCTCCGATATAGTAGGAAGGGAGAAAGAGACCAGCGCCAGGGCTGCTATGGCCACTACCAAAAGCAGTATCACCAATATAGATCGGTTCATCTTGATTCCTTGCCAGGCTTTAAACGCCTTACAAAACAGAGAGCATTTCACCTGCTGCTATTTATAACTTTGAGCTGGATTTTATTGTATCGTGAGAATGAATATGATCCAACCAGGACTAGTCCGACCTTTCCATCCTTTCCAGAACTTTCTTCAGCTCCTCCATCTTCACCGGCTTGCCGATGTAATCATCCATTCCCGCCGCCAGGCACTGCTCCCTGTCTCCCTTCATGGCATAGGCGGTCATGGCTATGATCCGGGGCTGGCTGGCCGAGGGCAGCCTGGTGCGAATGAACCTTGTCGCCTCCAGCCCATCCATCTCCGGCATCTGTATGTCCATGAGTATCACATCATAGGCCTTCTGCTCCAGGCTGCTCAGCACCTCGCGGCCATTGGCGGCCAGATCCGCTCTGTACCCCAGATGTCTGAGCATGGCCAGTGCCACCTTCTGATTTACGGGATTATCCTCCGCTAAGAGAATGCGATAGTCCGAGTATGATTTCTCAGGCTGAGTAGCCGGCAGCTGGCTGGCTGCCGAGCCCTCTTTCTGCCCGAAGATGAGAAGCAATGCCCCTTCCAGCTGCTCGCCCCGTATCGGCTTGGTCAGAAAGACGCTGACTCTATGGGCAGGAAACCTGGCCTTGTCCCCCAAAAAGCCCACTTCTATCAGCGGCAAAGCCAGATTATCCTGCCGGCTCAAGTTCTCTTCCAGGATGCCAGGCTCCTGGATATCGGAATCGGCTATGGCCACATCGAAGCGTCTCTTGTCCAGCTTACTGGCTGCTTCATAGCCCGTTTCTGCCTCTTCCCAGACCAGGCCAAAGGATCTGAGATGGCCGGCCAGCATCCTGCGGCTGGACTCTCTGCCCGAGACTATCAAAGCCCTCTTGCCTGTGAGCCCGGAGTAATCCGGGCCATTGGCAGAGGGTTGTTCCTCTGCCGCCACAATATGGGCATCATCAAGCCTGACAGGAATGGTAAAATGAAATTGAGAGCCTGCATTGATCTTGCTCTCCGCCCAGATCCGGCCACCCATAAGGCCGACCAGCTTGCTGCTTATAGCCAGTCCCAGGCCGGTCCCGTCGTACCTCCTGGTCAGAGAGGTATCCACCTGGCTGAAGGGCAGGAAGAGCCGGGACATGCGATCCTCCGGTATGCCTATTCCCGTATCCTTAACCACAAAATGATAGGCATTCTCTTTTGAATCGAGACCGACCCAGATTGTGACCTCCCCGGACTCGGTGAATTTGATGGCATTGCTGAGCAGGTTGACCAGAATCTGCCCCAGCCGCCTGCCGTCGCCCCATATCCTCCCGGGCAGACCATCGGCCAGGACATAGGCCAGTTCCAGGCGTTTCTCCGCCGCCTTGGGAGCAACCTGCTCCATGGCCGCCTCCAGTGTCTCCTTTATCTCCAGCGGCCCTTCCATAATATCCATCTTCCTGGCTTCTATCTTGGAGTAGTCCAGTATCTCATTGATTATTGCCAAGAGGGACAGGCCGCTGCTTCTAATGGTCCGGATATAATCCCTCTTGACCGGATCGAGATCGCTCTCTAAAAGCAGATCGGTCATGCCAATCACCGCATTAAGGGGCGTTCTCATCTCATGGCTGACATTGGCGGTGAACTCGGCTTTGGCCCGGGCCGATGCTTCCGCTGCGTCTTTTGCCTGCATCAGCTCCTTCTCCATCCTCTTCTGCTCGGTGATATCAATGCAAACGCCGAGAGCGGCATAAACCTCCCCCGATCCATCCAGCAGAGGGTACAGGGAGTACATGGCTGGAAAGCTCTTCTGGTCCTTTCTGACTAAAGTTCTAAATCCGGAGAGGCGTGTCTCCCGTCCCATTTTAGAAAGGGCTTTGGCCGGCTTGTTCTGATCCTCGGGAGAGAGGAGAATTGAGGCCGATCTCTTGAGGACCTCCTCCCGCCTGTATCCAAAAATCTTCTCTGCTCCGGGAGAAAACTCCAGAATAAGGGGCTCTGAGCTTTTGGCCTCGGCGATGATGAAGGCCACATTCTCTGCCGCCTCGAATATGGCCCTGAGATGCAGCTCCCTCTCCTGCAATGCCTTTTCCGCCCTCTTTCTCTCCGCCAGCTCCTTTTCCAGATCTGATGTCTTCTCCCGGATCATCTGGCTCAAAAAGTCCTGTCGGCTGGCGGCCAGATAATAAAGGATGACCAAAAGCCCAATGATGATCAGGCCCGCCATCTGAGCTATTCGCAGAGGCACCTGTACCGACCCCGCCCATCCTCTGACGGGCACCGCCGCCAGCTCCCAGTAGCTGTCGGATAGCAATACTCCTTGGATCACAGGATCGGAGAGGAATACGCTCTCCTCTCCAAAGAAAACATGGCTCCTGCTGTCCCTCAATGCCATATTAAGCCCGCCGGATGTGGCGTTCAATCCCGATGATTGCAGCATGCTCCTGGCATCTAATGTTATGGATACTATCCCCCAGAAGCTGCCATTGTCCAGAACCGCTCTCCTGCCCACCATCCCCAGGCCACCCCTTCTCATCTCATGAGGAGGGGTGATGACCACATCTCCAGTCTCTATCGCTTTTTCAACATCAAACCTGAATGAGGGAGAAAGATCGCGAAAGAGGCTCTGGCCGATCATCCCCTGCGTCGCATTGGGTGGATAGGCATGCTGAAAGATCCCGTTCGGGGCTATGGCCAGATTGATGATGCCGCTGTCTTCCGAGTAGATATTTCGGGCAAAGATGGAAAATCTCTGATCCATTAGGCCGGGCGACGATCCAATCTCCGCCTGGACGAAGGCATGCAGTCCATCCAGCTTATCCAGGCGCGAGGATATGCTTGTGGCCAGGGATTTGCCGTGCGAAGCGAGATGGTCGGCAACCTCGGCTCTTTCATCAGAAATGAGCTGGGACTGATACCATAGGCCCGCCTGCCACCAGATCAGCATTAAAACAAAGGCGATCAGAGCTGTCTGGAACGGGATCTTACTCATCCCCGCCTATTTAGCCGGGGTTTGATAAACTATTTCCGCTCGAGATTCAATGGCAGGTTAAATGTGGACTGAGGAGCAGGCCTACAGCCGGCTTATAGATGGAATGGATACCGGCATATTAAAGGAGCCTCTGATGGTAAGGAGGCTGCAGCCCAGTGACCTGGAGACGGTACAGGCGATAGATCGGGAGGTTTTAGGAGGATATGATCCTGCCATATTCAGCGCCTTCTGCCAGTACCACCCTCACACCAGCCTGGTGGCGGAGGTGGGGGGAAGGATAGCCGGCTTTGTGCTGGGATTCAAGCATACTCCATTCGAGGGCAGAGTCTTCTGGCTGGCAGTTCGTCCCCCCTTTCAAGGCCGGGGCGTGGGCCTGCGGTTGATGCTGGAAGTCTTGCGGGCTTTTCGGCAGATAGGAGCTCTGAGCGCCACACTGGAGGTGCGGGTCAGCAATAAAAAGGCCCATTGTCTCTATTCCATGCTGGGATTTCGCATGATCGGTGTCTGCCCCGCTTACTACACCGATGGAGAGGCGGCCATCATCATGAGGCTTCAGCTATAATAGATCGATAAAAGGCATGCAACTGCCGGTCACTCCAGACCACGGGCAGTGAGGCGGAAGTCCCCAGTCATGCCCTCCGGCTGGGAGCGATGCTTGACCAGCCTGGCCCGGCGCAGGCCCTCACCCCTCTTCTCCAGGAGCATTATCGCTTTGCACATGTGCTCAAGACCTTTGCCTCCCAGCGGCCGCAGGGTCTTGCTCTCTATGTCCGTATAAACCTGATTGGTTATAACCACCGGAATCCTGTGCCTCCGGGCTATCTCTTGCAGCTCGGAGAGCTGCAGGTTTAGGGTGCGGCGGATGGTGCGGCTGTCCTCTGCCTCCAGCAGGACCCGGTAGAGAGAGGTGGCGGAGTCCAGTATTACCAGTCCCAGATCCCTCCCGGCTATGCGGGAAGACTCGCGAATGGCAATGGCCTGCTGCTCCAGGCTCATGGGCTCGAATACCATGATCTTCTTGGCCATCTCCTCTGCCCCGGGACCGGCGATCTGCTTGAACCGTTCACCGGAGAAGCCTTCCGTATCTATGAAGATCACTCTGAGCCCGCGAGAGACCGCCTGTACCGCAAGCTGCATGGCGATGTTGCTCTTTCCCGTGCCCGACTCCCCATAGATCTGGGTGATTATGCCCGCCTCAAATCCTCCACCTAATAAGAGATCTATGGCATTACAGCCGCAAGGCAAACAGTCGAGCATGAGATACCAGCCGGATATAATCCCTTATCTCATATGAGAGAAGCTGTCCACCCTATCCATGAGCTGCTCCATGGCCAGCCTCTCTCTGGGACCGCCGCAGCGGTCTATGATCCTCTGCATCTTCATCAGCTCTTCAAAATATGAATCGGTGCGCAGTGCCAGATACCTGGTGGCGGCCACTGCCGCCTCGATGACCAGGTTCGCCCCCCGGTTGACAGCCCGAAAGTCCTTTCTTATCATCTCTCCCTTGATCGGCTTTAAATCGGCTATGATGATATCTGAGGCAAAAGCCTGGCACTCAAAGAGCAGCCAGGCCTCGGCATCTTCCAGAATGGGCAGATCCTCTTTGCGGGTGAAGTATTTGGGCGAGAGATCCTCCAGAGCGGTCTCGGCAAAGATCCAGGCATCGTGGGTGATGTTGGCCACAAACCAGCCTTTGGCCAGCACATTCTCATAGGTATGGGTTCCCAGAAAGAGCCGTACATAAAGCCGGTCTTCGCTCCTGATTATGCCTATAGGGGCGGCATTGATCCTGCCCTCTGATTCCGTGGTGGCAATCACCTCATTTATGCCCTCTAAAATTCCCAGCTCATCAAGAGCCTCATTTCCATAAAGCATTTTCAAAACCTCAAGCCCCTCAGCAGGGCTATAAATAAAGATGCCGCAATCAGATCCGCGGTAGAGCCTGGATTGATGTCCTTTTCTAATAGATCCTTGTCCAGGCGCGAGGCCTGCTCCAGGGTGGGATCCTGCAGGGCAAGGCCAGCCCGGCGGGAGACCTCCTGGGCCGCCCTTATTCCGAATTTGGCCTGGACCAGGCTGTCGGGTACTTCTGCCAGCGCCTCAAGATAGCTCCTGACCACACCCTCGTTCAAGCCCTTCTCTTCTATCTTTTGCGCCATCCTATCTGAAAGACCAAAGCAGCGCTGATAGTAGGTGGACCACTCCCGGGCAATTAGATCGTGGCCGGCAGACAGCTTCATCAGATCCATCAGGCTTTTGCCGCTCTCCTGCAGTCTTTGCTCCCAGTTTCCGTCGCAGAGGGAATAGCTCTCTACATCCACAACTCTGGCTCTGGCCCTAGAGAAGGCCCGGTAAAAGGCCAGAGCATCCCCGGTGCTGCTCTGATCCAGGACGCTCTTCAGCTCCTCTTGCAGCTCTCCCCGCCTGCCGGCAGCTATGGCCAGGGGGATCATAAGCACCAGAGAGCCGAAGTGGGTGTTGCTGGACAGACCCCAGCTCTTCCAGGCGGCCACAGCCTCCAGTATCAGTGGCCCTGGACCGGCTCTGCCCTCTGCCGCATGGAGAAAGACGGGATAGGCGGAGACGGCGCTGGCAAGAAAGTGATGAAAGCCGATATCGGAGAAATCGTGACAGCGATCCACATTGCCCGGCTTGGGACTGGAGGACAGCTCAAAGAGCATGGCCAGGAGGGCGCACTGCGCCACCCGGTCAGGATCAGGCTTGCAGTTCATGGCTCAGGAGGATGGGCGAAGCAGGTCCTCCGCCAGCTTCTTTTTCAGCTCCATATACTCTCTATCCGAGAGGCCTATCTTCTGCATGGCCGCTTCCCGCAGGTAGCACATCTTGCTGGCCTTGCAGCACCAGACCAGACTTCCGAAGCAGGTCCCCTCGCCCTTCTCCAGAGGAGTGCCCCTGGCTAGCGCCAGCTTCTTGGCCACAAACTCCTCTGCGGTCATCCCCGCCTTCTTTAGAGCCCCTAAAACGGCGCAGTGCTTGACCGGCGGGCAGCAGAAGGCCAGGCCGCGCAGGTCACCCCCGGCGCAGATATGTTTGGGTGCATTGCCCCAGCCGCTGATACAGTCATACTCCTTCATGGCCAAGGAGAGCCACTGGGCAAATTCCGGATCTGCTCCCCGCAAGGAGACCACATCCGCTCCCATGGCCATAAGGACCCTGGCATCATCAAATTCGCCGATATCTGCGAGGGCCATCACCAACGGACCCCGGCAGTCTTTGGCCTTTTTCACCATCTTAGGACCGGCCCCATTCAGGCCCCTCAGGTCAAGATGGATTATATCCAGCTCGCTCTCCTGAAGCTTTTCCATCAACTCGTTGGAGAGCTCCTCCGGCCTGATGCGAAGAGACAGGGTGACGCCGCAACGCTTCAGGCGAGGGATAAGCTCCAGCAGGCGGATGGGATCTCGAATCTTGGACAGCCTCAAATCGAGCAGACAGAGATTGCGGCTGGCCAGCTTGGCTGCCTCCAGCAGAGGCTCATCTCGCGAGCAGGTGGCGCAAATGCCCATAGCCCTGGTCTTTAGGCCGTCTTTCTCGGCAGCGCTGTAGCTTTCTATGCTCTCCTGCATCTTCTGCAGGGATACATCATCCAGGTCAAATCCATCCAGCAGTAGAAGTCCTGCCGCAACGCCCGTCTCCGTGTGCTTATGAGAAGAAATAATCGCAACGG
>CALMJN010000440.1 GCA_937864385.1 uncultured Methanosarcinales archaeon
TGCTTCTTTCTCTCCAAGAAGAGCCTCTATCCCGGCAGCAGCTTCAGGATGTCCGATGAGTTGTTGGAGGAGTATATCCGCCAGTATATTGAGGCTCAGATGATACCCCATGCAACCATAGCCTGGCAGGGAGGCGAGCCGACCCTCATGGGACTGGACTTTTTCCGGCGATCGGTTCATTATGAGCAGAAGTACAGGCGCCCGGGGATGACCATCCAGAACACCATGCAGACCAACGGCACCCTGCTCGACGATGAATGGTGCGAATTCTTCCGGGAGAACAACTTTCTCATTGGGCTGTCCCTGGACGGGCCGAGAGAGCTTCATGATGCCTACAGGGTAGACAAAACCGGAAAGCCCACCTTTGACCGGGTGATGAGAGCGGCAAAGCTGCTGCGCCGCCACAATGTGGAATACAATATCCTAACCACAGTGCATGCCGCCAATGCCGATCATCCTCTGGAGGTATACCGCTTTTTAAGAGACGAGGTGAAGGCCGATTTCATCCAGTTCATCCCCATAGTGGAGAGGGATAATGAGACCGGCTTTCAGGAGGGCGAGACGGTTACGGATCGCTCGGTCAAGGCGGAGCAGTATGGCCGCTTTCTGATATCCGTCTTCAATGAATGGGTGCAAAGGGATGTGGGTCGGGTATTTGTGCAGATCTTCGACGTGGCCCTGGCCGCCTGGGCGGGAGCGCCTCCCGGCATATGCGCCTTCTCCGAGACCTGCGGAACGGCTTTGGCCATGGAGCACAATGGGGATATGTACTCCTGCGATCACTTTGTGGAGCCGAGATACTTCCTGGGCAATATCAATGATAAAAGCATGGCCCGTTTAGCCGGCTCGGCAAAGCAGCGAAAGTTCGGGCGGGATAAGCTCGAGGGCTTGCCTGAGTACTGCCGCCGCTGTACGGTCAGGTTTGTCTGCAATGGCGAGTGCCCCAAGAACCGATTTATCAAAACCCCGGACGGACAGCCGGGACTTAATTATCTCTGCGCCGGCTACAGGGAGTTCTTCAGGCACATCGACGGACCTATGCGCTTCATGGCCCATGAGCTGCGCTGTGGCCGGGCTCCTGCTGAAATCATGAAATACACCAAAAACGGCCAGATCCCCCAGCTGGTCTTCAAGCCGGGGAGAAACGATCCCTGCCCCTGCGGCAGCGGACTGAAGTACAAGAAATGCCACGGGAAGTAAGGATATGGTAGATTCTGAGATGGGGATGATTTTGGGTCAAAGAATTAACTCATTATCCACTCGGCGTGGTCAATTATCAAGGTTGGGAGAAGGCAGGTCCAATCCCCCAAAGTTTATCTTCTTTCATCGCCTTCGTTAGCTTATGAGGCTGATTTATACTGCTCTAATCCTGCTGCTGGTTTTATCCATTTTTGCACAGAGCCAGCCAGATACAGACAGCAAAACTGTTGAAAGCTCAATCATAATGCTCTTTGACGCTTCTGAGAGCATGGAAGACAATAATAAAATAGATAGTGCCAAAACAGCAGTCCGAGAATTTGTATCAGGACTGGATCCATCCACCGATGAACTGGCTCTGATAGTCTTTTACGATTGCGAAGACATTGTGGTCGAGCAGCCCTTCACCAGCGATCAATCTGCAATCGCATCCAAGATTGACGCCATCCGACCAACTGGCAAGACGCCCCTCAGTGCGGCAATGGCCTTTGCCAAGAGCTACATTGAAGAGAATGCAAATGGGACGGAAAAGAAGATTATTCAGCTTACAGACGGAACTGAAACCTGTACCCGCAGGACGATTAGCAATAAAACCGATGACCTGGATATAAGCATCATAGGATTCGACATACTGAGTGGCTCGGATCAAGAGACCGAGCTGATGGACTATGCCCAAAGCATAGGTGCAGAATACATAAACGCCGGCAATGCATCCAATTCATCAGACCTGGCCAATATCCTTCAAAGGGCATATGGGGGAGCCGTTAACAAAGAGAATTTAAAGACCGTCCAAGCTCAGGATGGTGACAGTGGACTGAATTTGTCTCGACCATCATCAGAGGACAACATAATTAATGCTCCCGACGGCCAGGGCGAGCCCGATGAAGCCAAAGGAACAGAAGATGATGCCAACGAGCTGAATTCATCCGATCCGTCCTACTGGATCAACATGGGCAATACCCTCTTGGCGCAGGGAAAATACGATGAGGCGGCAGCAGCATACGATGAGGCGATCAAGCTCAATTCCTCCGAACCGCTTTCC
>CALMJN010000441.1 GCA_937864385.1 uncultured Methanosarcinales archaeon
CGGTTTTTCTGAATATATTTCGTGTACCCAGTTTGGCCACGCCTATCCCTAAAATTGAAGCGACATTCAATTGCACCAGAGAAGTGGGTATCCCTTTAGTAATAGATGCCATTAACAATAGGCTCGCAGAAACAAAAGCAATGGCAATGTTTATCCTTCTTCTCCTTGCCCTCAAACCTGGCCTTGATGGCAGAAAAGATTCCACCTGGAGGCACCTTGGGGCTCTTTGCATACTCCAGACACCATTTCAATAGCCCTATGGGCATTATTCCATCATTCTCAAGAAGAGTCCGGCGCAAGTTGATTGCTTGCCTTTTGTGGAAGCTCTCGTCCCTGGGATGCAGGACGCTTAAATCAGGCTCAAAGAACCTCTGCCTCTTATTGGGATCATCGGGAATGACATCCTTGAGAGTTGAGATGATGTATCCTTTGGCCGCTTCATCCACTGCTCCCAGAAGGGGAGCAAAGATTGGGGCATAAGAGACGCCATCCTTGCTCTCTAAAAACTTGAAGAGAGCTATAGCCTCTTGCATACCCTTTCTGGCTTTCAAGGGCAGGCGATCGAAATCCGTATTGCTTATGAACTCATCCAGGGCAATCTTCTCCAGGTTGCCTTTCTCCAGGCTCAGTGCTGGCTCGATCTTCTCCCGGATCAAATTCTGCTTGGCCGGTTCGCATAAAGAAAACAGCATCTCAAGCTGATTATCGTCAACTTGGGAGAAGATCTCCTGAGGAACATAGAGATACTCCCATTTGATGCCGCCATCTGAGGCAGCCTCACACCAGGCCATAGCGGCTCGTATTTTAAGAGGCACGTCTATGTCCACCCGGCCCTTGGTCTCAAGCATGACATAGCGGCCATCATCTTTCCAGATTACGAAGTCCGGGGTGTAATGAGCCAGCCTGCCGGTATGGGTCTGATAATCGATTCTGATCGCCTCCGGCCCGGCGTTCCTGAAGAAGGCCTTGACATCGGGAGCCCTTTCCAGGAACAGAGCCATATCCCTCTCGAAGGCGTTGGTGCAGGGAACCAGATTGAAGGCGGTCTTGGAGGCCTCAATGGTGGGGTGGCGCTCGGAGTGGTTGGCCTGGTAGGGCTTCCACTGGACCACCGATTTGCCTCTGCCAATTGCCCTCTCCTCCAGCTTGATGGCGCTCTTGCTCAGGATAAGTGGCACGAATACACCCCGGATGTGCTCCCTGACATCGTGATCCGCCAGGCGGCCAATCAGGCGCTGGTCGAAGAGCGACACTCTCTCCCCAAAGAGCATGTCCGTCAGGAATATCTCCAGCAGGGGGGCGAGGGCGGAGTGAAGGCCGTGCAGGCCGGTGATATGCTCCAGCTCGCTGCGGTAAAAAGAGATGGCTCCCACTCCGCTCTCCAGGAGGGGCAGCTTGATGTTCATCTCTTCCACGATCTCATTGGTTATTAGGTGCCTTCCTTCGTAATGGATCTCCTCGGAGGACTGTTCTTTGAGCTTCAAGGGCTTGAGGGAGGAGAATTGCGTTTTAATGTCCTCGATGGTCAGTCCTTCCAGCTTGGGAATGCGGGTGTAGGCAGGGGAGATGGTAGGCACCAGCATATCCAGCTGATTGAGGTCCTTGTGCTCGCCATCGGGGAAGATGCTCACTGTGATCTTGGGGACCTTCTCAGGATCCACCACCGTGGGGTAGACGCCCTCTTCCCCTAACTGGTCCTCATATAGCTGGACAAAGGCCCGGTGCTCGATGACGGTCAGTATCTCATGAGGGCCGCCGGGGTAGGTCATGCGCCGCAGGCCCCGCCCCAGGGTCTGCTCGGG
>CALMJN010000442.1 GCA_937864385.1 uncultured Methanosarcinales archaeon
CCCATGCGGCGAGAATCCCAGAGCCTCCTTTAGCGCCTTCTCCACCATGAAGCCTGTAACACCCGCCTCGGCCTCGACGTTCACCCGCACGTCCTTGACCCCGTCCGCCTCTTCCACTATGATCTGGTAGTTGCTGCCAACGCCAGGGATGTTCATCAGCGTCTGCTCCACCTGCTTGGGGAAGAAGTTGACTCCCTTGACTATGATCATGTCGTCTATCCTTCCGGTGATGGGAGCAATCCTCAGATGGGTCCTGCCGCACTCACACTTTTCTCGGGAGATGACCCTTGTCAGGTCGGCGGTGCGGAAGCGTATCACCGGCAGGGCCTCGCGAGTCAAAGCGGTCACCACCAGCTCTCCCGTCTCCCCGTCGGCTACGGCTTCACCCGTCTGAGGGTCGATCACCTCCAGCAGATAATGGTCCTCCCAGACATGCAGGCCGTCGTGGACCGGGCAGTCCTGGCCCAGAGTGCCCACACCCCCCGTCTCGGTCATGCCGTAGATATCAAAGACCTCTATCCCCAGGCCGTCGCTGATCCTCTTCTTCATGCTCTCGGAGAAGGCCTCCGCCCCGAAGATGCCCACCTCCAGATCGGGCAGCTTCTCTCCCATCTCCTCCATCACCTCGATGATGCGTATGCCATAACTGACCACGCCGGTGAGGATGCGGGTCTGCAGATCCTTGGCCAGACGCACCTGCCTCTGGGTGTTGCCCGGGCCGGCGGGGATCACAAACAGCCCCGCGGCGCGGGCTCCGTGGTACATTCCAAAGCCGCCATTGAAAAGGCCGAATAAGGGGGTTATCTGGACTGCGTCGCCGGGCACCCCGCCGGCCATGCGGTAGCATCGGGCCATGCACTCAGCCCACTGGGCCAGGTCGGCGTTTGTGTAAGGCATTATCACCGGAGTTCCGGTGGAACCAGAAGACATGTGCATCTCGGCGATCTCCCGGCGCGGAACGCAGGAGAGGCCCAGTGGATAGCTCTCCCGCAGGATGTTCTTGTTGGTCATGGGCAGCTTTGAGACATCCTCCAGGCTCCGGATATCCTCCGGCTTTACCCCCCGGGCGTCAAAGAGCCTCTTATAAATCGGATTTGACCGGTAAACATGATCAGCGACCGCCCGAAGCCTCTTGGCTTGTAGCTCCTCTATCTCCGCCCGTGATGCGGTCTCCATCTTCTCATTGTGATAATTTTTCTTCATACCATGCTCCTCCCCTTCTCAAATGCCCTCAGATTCAGCTCCCTGAATTTCTCCTTAACCGATGAGACAATGGCCTCCTGCCAGGCCATTTCCGGCAGATCGAGCCCCTTTGATACCGCCCCCAGAACAACAATATTCGTCGCCTGCAGGCTGCCGAGCTGTGCCGCCGCTTCTCCCGCCTGGATATATGCCAGCCTGGGAAAAGCCACCTTGAGCCGGCTCTCCACATCAGCGGGATATCTGGCCGCACCGGAGGAGACGCTCACCGGCACAATGGCCTGGGCGTTGACCACCGCCAGCCCATCCGGCCTCAGAAACTCGGCAAAGCGCAGAGCCTCGATCTGCTCCAATGCCCCCAACACCTGGGCCGTGCCCCTGGCAACCAGAGGGCTATGAACCACCGGCCCGTACCTCACCTGGGCCACCACCGAGCCGCCCCTCTGGGCCATGCCGTGCACCTCATTGGTCTTGACCTCAAACCCTTCAAGCATGGCTGCCCGGGCCAGAATCTCGCTGGCCAGAAGTATTCCCTGGCCTCCCACGCCCACCAGAACGATGCTCTTGGTCTCGCTCTGGGCTTGCATCTCCATCTCCCTGCCGCTCATGCCCCATCACCCTCCCGTATGGCTCCCGCCGGACAGACCTGCTGGCACAGGCCGCATCCGGCACACAGTGCAGCATTGATGTGTGGATGCTCCTCTCCTCCTTCTATGGCCGGGCAGCCTAAATCCAAACACAGCTCGCAGCCCCGGCATTCGTCTTCATCAATCCTTCTCACCGGCCCCACCCTCTTTCTCTCCCGCAAGGGGCAGGGAGCAGAGGAGATGATCAGGGATGGCTGTGGGGCTTCCGTCTCCCGGAAGATGACCTCCTCGGACTGCTCCAGGTTGTAGGGATTGACTGTAAATATCCTCTCCAGGCCGCAGGCGCGGCCTATGTCCTCGATCTTGATCTGCTTGGTCATCTCGCCCTGCAGGGTCCGGCCGGTGCCGGGATGGTCCTGATGGCCGGTCATGGCCGTGGTGCGGTTGTCCAGGACGATGATGGTGGAGTGGCCCTGGTTATAGGCGATATCCAAGAGCCCAGTGATCCCGGAGTGAAAGAAGGTGGAGTCTCCCACCACTCCCACCACCGGTCGACTCTCACCCGCCTTCTCCATGCCCTGAGCCATGGAGACTCCCGCCCCCATGCAGAGGATGCTGTCCATCCGGTCCAGAGGCGGAAAGGCCCCCAGGCTGTAGCAGCCGATGTCTCCCGTCACCACCACATCCTTCTTGCCCAGGGCATAGAATATGCCCCGGTGAGGACAGCCGGGACAGAGCACCGGCGGACGGGGAGGCAGATCCTGGGTGAATGGGAGGGGATGGTTTTCGGGGACAGCTCTTCCTTCCAGCTTGGCTTTAGACTCCAGCAGCCGATCCACAGATAGCTCCATGATGCCGGGCACAATGTCCCTGCCCCGGCAGGCTATGCCCAGAGCCCGCACGTGCTGCTCCAAAAAGTCGTCAAGCTCTTCCACCACCAGGAGGCTGGAGACTCCGGCAGCGAATTTTCTGATCAGGGCATCGGGATAGGGGTAGGCCATTCCCAGCTTGAGCACGGATGCCTCCGGCCAGACCTCCCTGACATACTGGTAGGCTATGGAAGAGGTGATGATCCCCAGGCTCCTATCCCGCCACTCTATCCGGTTGGCGGGCGAGCTCTCTGCTATTTTTTGCAGGGCGACGAGCCTCTCCTCCACCTTCCGGCGCATGGGCCTGCCCCAAACCGGTATGGGCACGAATCGGGGCGGATTCTTGACCAGTCCCACCTTCTGCTGCGGCAGAGAGCGCTCTCCCTGCTCTACCAGGCTGCGGGAGTGGCTGACTCTGGTGGTGGTGCGCAAAATGACCGGGGTCTTGAACTCTTCCGATATCTGCAGGGCCAGGATGGTAAAGTCCCTGGCCTCCTGGCTGTCGGATGGCTCGAAAAGGGCAATCTTGGCAAATCGGGCGTAATTGCGGGAATCCTGCTCGTTTTGCGAGGAGTGCATCCCCGGATCGTCGGCCACGCAGGCCACAAAGCCTGCTTCCACCCCGATATAGCTCAAGGTCATGAGGGGATCAGCAGCCACATTAAGCCCCACATGCTTCATGGTCACAATGCTGCGAGCCCCGGCTAAAGAGGCCCCGGCGGCGACCTCAAAGGCCACCTTCTCATTGGGCGACCACTCGCAATAAACATCGGGCTTATACCTGGCCAGGCTCTCCAAAATCTCCGTGGAGGGGGTTCCCGGATAGCCCGCTCCCACAGTCACTCCGGCCTCAAAGGCCCCCCGGGCTATGGCCTCATTGCCGGACAATAGTCGTCTCAATGCCTTATTCTCCTGAAATATCCTGCTGAATTCTGGTTGTTGATTGCTGTTCGTTTATGCGCAATCATATACATCAGAGATTTCAGGAGGCGATGCGGATTTTGCTCTTATAATCCTTGTGGTGGATCTTGATTTTCTTTATTAGGAAGGTCGATTATCAGCATTATCAGCAATTAGATCTCCTCCGGCAAGTCTGATAGCGCGGCCTGGGCCTGGGGAAATCTTTTTAAATCATATTGCACTGCAAAGCGCATTGAAGTACAACTTAGTACATTTAAAGAGGCATGATAATGGACAAGGAAGATTTCTGCATTTGTGTGCCCGGGTTTGGCCCGGATCTGGGAGAGGAGGGAATATGATGCCGCTTCCCTATGCCGCCCTGCTGGTCTCAATCATAATTATGATCTCATTTACCATCTTCGTCTTGATGAGGAGGTACCATGATCAATGAACTGCTGCTGGTGGCCTATGTGGCTCTCATCGTCATCCTCTCCTTCAAGCTGCGCCAGGGCACATTCTCCGGATTCGTTATCTCCGACAGGAATATCGCCTATCCGGCGGTAATAGGCATAGCCTTCACCGCCGCCTACTTCAGTGCCGCATCCTTCCTGGGAGGGGGAGGGTACGGCCTCGCTGCGGGCATGCCCTGGGTGGTCTTCTGCACCTTCCTTCACGTGGCCTTCGCCTGCATTGCCTGGCTGGTGGCGGGAAGGATCTGGGCCATGGCCAAGAGATATGACGCCAAGACCGTGCCCCAACTCCTGGAGAAGAGGTACAATTCGCCTACCGGAAAAGTGATTCTGGCAGCCATCATGCTCATCCTTTACACCGTCTATCTGGTGCCCATATTCAAGGGATGCGCAACCGTATTCCAGGGCCTGATCGGCGTCACATATCTGCAGGGCTTGATCATTGCTCTGGCCATTGTGGCAGTTTATTATGCCATCGGGGGACTGCCGGCCATCATCTGGATAGGCTTCCTTCAGGGCCTGCTCATGCTGGTCGGAGCGGTGCTGCTCTACACCGGGCTATTTTCCGCCGGGGGTGGAATGGATATCTGGCAGAGGATACCGCCAGAGGTTCTCTCCATGCAGGGGCTTAACATTCCCTGGCAGAAGACGCTCGGCCAGGCCTTTTCCATCAGCCTGGGGCTTATTGCTCTACCGGACCTCTTGATCATGATATTCTCCGCCAAGGACCGCAGGGTGGTGCGCTTTGCCGGCATCTGGGGGCCGATCTCCATCGCCATTTATGCTCTGTGCATATTCTCTCTGGGGATACTGGCCTATGGAGCCCTAAGCGCGGATCAGTTGGCTCCTTTCCTCAAGAATCCGGACGGACTGGTGCCCTTCCTGGCCATGACCCTACTTCCTCCTGGATTTGACGGGCTGATCCTCCTGGCCGCCATATCTGCCGCCATGTCCACCATGAGCGCTATTGTGCTGGTCACCACCACCGCCCTCACCTCCGATATCCTGCGCTATTTCCACCCGGAGATCTCAGACAAAAGGCTGCTGCTGCTTACCCGGCTGGTGGGAGTTAGCATCCTCTTGATTGCGGCTGCATCGGCGGTAGATGTGCCCCAGCAGATTGTGCCATTGGTCTCGGTGAGCATGGGGGTCATAGCTTGCTGTGTATTCGTTCCCCTTATGTTCGGGCTGTATTGGGAGAGGGGCAACCAGAACGGCTTTGTGGCCAGCCTGATCGCCTCCTTCCTCTCTGTGGTGGCCTGGAACTTCTACGGCAATCCACTGATTCATCCCGTCTTCATCGGCCTTGTCTGCGGCACAGCTGCCTACTGGCTGGGAAGCTTGGCGATGGGACAGGCCAGAGGGAGTATATTGCCTGACAAAAGCAAAAATGCTCATAAGAGCGGACGCTAGCGGATAGCGCCTCCTCTTTGCCAAATCCATCTTTCTTTTTGTTAAATTTTTGCAGGGATTTTCCGGCAATTTTAACCAGCATTAAGCGATGGTTTTCCAGCACCCTGACTTCGCTATTTCGCCTGCTCCTGGATTAAATTAATATACCGAATCAGAAAGCCATATTCATATCCAAGATGGAGGGAAGACTATGGCTGAGATGAGAAATTTTGCTCTGCGAGACGCTGAGGGAAACGAGATTGGAGTATTTACCGGAAAGTCGCCCAGACAGGCTGCGCTCAAGGCGGCCAACCGGGGCTATACAGACATCAAGCTGCGCGAGCGCGGTACCAAGAAGGTGCATATCTTCTCCGGAGAGAGGGTACAGGTGGAAAAACCCGCCGGAGCACCGGCCTGGATGCCGGACAAGATCTGGAAGCCGAAGGTGAAGAAGGAAGGGATAGAGAAGCTGGAGTGAGCCAGGCGGCAAAGCTATTTAAAAATCATAGGGCAGGCCCGCGACCGCCCTAATAATCCCATTTCTTTGCTTTAGGCCGGAGCGTGGCCACTCTCTTCTTCAGGATGAGACAGCATCTTATGGCCCTCAAACATTCGATCTAATCTGCGCCGCCGCAATTGCAGGCACTCCTGTCTCCTCCCATGAGAGCAATCCGCTTTTCCTCTGCAGCAATCACCTTTGCCTTGATCATCCCTCTATGATCCTCAATCATTGATTGGATTGCCTTTTTCTCTGGCATCATCCCATCAACAACGGCATCCATCATCCCAGCAGATTCATCCGGCTTAAGGGCGCAGATATTCTCAAAATACTGCCATTGACTCCAATTTCCGCAGCCCTCGGCATTGCAGGCCTGCACATGCCAGAAGTAGACTCCATCCAGCAGGTTTACGGAAAGAAATTCTGAGCAGAAGCCGCCACGAGTCACATTCTTGGCATCGAACCACTCATTTGCCACGAGGAATTCCTCATTCGCCGCAAGGAATTCTCCGGCATCAAAGGAGTCGTTTGCGGCGAAGGAATTGTTATTGTAAACCTGCAGATTATATTTCGTAGCATTATAAGCTGCCGTCCAGTTAAACCTCGGTCTGGGATCGGATATGAGACCCGCTGGTGATAGAGGACTGGAATTGCCAGGCTGCATTTTAAATGCACTCGGTGAATTCATCCCCTGCATTCCATTATCGGCTATCTCGAGGCTGGAAGCCTCCGTTGCCGTCTGATCGGCAGGAAGGCTCTTGCCGCAACCGCAGCTCCCCGCACCGGCTAACTCCAGATGGCTCTGGGCAACGCAGGAGCCTGCGATCATCAGCATCAGAATTGCAGTCACTGCTGCAATTATCAGCCTCTTTTGTAGAAATTCGTTCTTAACCATGAGATCACCTTTCTGTTGTTTTTATACTAACCCCGCACTTGTGATTGTGTGTCGTGGGCGGACCATCGCACCCGTCGATCAACCGTCGTCCATGCGACCCCTCTCCCGTCTACCGCTCCGCTACGCTTCGAGCACGCGTCCCCGAGCGGGGAGAGGCTTTTTGCTCCTCGACCAGAACCTTGACTTGGAAATTCAACAACCCCATCACGCAGAAAAGCGGACAACAAAATGCCTTCTCCCATTTGGGAGAGGGACAAACCGTCACGCCGATCAATCACGCCAATCTGGGAGTAGGTCCCTCACTCTCTCCCATTCTCTGCCATGGCTGACAATCTCCACCCGAGAGACAGCCGGTTGGTTTTCGCGGAATGTCAACGCACCGGGCTGCTCCGTTTGTGAATGATGGTGCTACAATCAGTTAACAAGATTAACAAGCGAGGTGTGAAAGTGTCGACCAACAACATGCATCGGTGCAGGGACCTGGTCCTTGGGTTTGCGGCGGTGATTCTGATGGCAGGCTGTGCTTCGTCACCGCAGGCAGCGGAGACCGCCCTGCCTGCAACAGCAACTCCCGAACCGTCGGGGCTGCAATGTATCCATCAGTCAGGACGGAACGATCTCTGTTATGCGGAGGACTCGCTCGCTGAGGATGCCGCCCTGTTGGAAAAGACCATCCGGGACTTCTGTTTGAATGGCGACAGGTTTTGGTGTTTTTTCTACGTCTGGAGGGACGAGGAATCTGTGGCAGACTCGATCCCCCTGACCGAGACACAGGCATCATCGCTCCTTGCCAAATTCACGAGCAACCCCAATACCGGCCGGGAATGTTTTCAGATCTTCGACAACGGGGAAGTGGTTCACAGCACAGGCAATTGCGATTGATAAGATTTTTGCTGTCTCGATCAACGCATTGATCGGAAACTGAACGCATCCATCACAC
>CALMJN010000443.1 GCA_937864385.1 uncultured Methanosarcinales archaeon
AGCTACCCTTAAATCAGGCAATTTTAGTACAAGTTCGCAAGAAGGAGTTGAAAAGGCATTTAAGGACTTCATGCTCTTCCATCACAAACCCATAAATGCGCCAGAAAAGCCAATCGAGATGCCATCTCAAGAAAATCTCTACAATAATGTGGATTTTCATCAGATCATCTCTTCCCTGGGAGATTACCCGGAGATCATGAGGCGACTTGGATTGATAATAGATATCACCGTCCCGGAAGATGAGGAAGGTGTGCCTTCCTTGACCCAGCCTCTTTCCGGTGAGCTCAAGGTGATAACCGATTGGAAGTCGTCCTTTGGCCGGTCTCCTATCACACCCACCACCGCTTTCATTCTGGACGAATCTCGTTTCGAGACCTCTTCCAGGCCGACTGAAGCTTCCTTGAAGCCTGAGATCGTGGATGGACTTTTGAGGCTGGATCCGAATATTTATAAATTGATAACAATGGATGTGGACGGCGCGGCGTTCAAGCTAGTTCACACAGCCCTCAGCCTCGACAATCTCAGCTCTTCTGCTCCTCCGGTGAATATGCCCCAAGAGACGGGTTTAGCCACGATAAGATCAGGCGGCATCTCACTGGTGAATGCCGGTAGGGCCAATAAGATGTATAATAAATTCTGGAATGTGAGCAACCAAAATAAAGATTTGACCGGTGGCAGCCCTCCGCTCCTCCATGCAGAGGATACCCTTCGAGGATACAGAATTGATTTATGGGATTCCCTATCCGACCAGTGGCACTCACTGTGCAAACGAATAGGAGAATATCGGTTTGAAGGATCTGAGCTTCATCCCCTTATCATCGGTGATGAAGGATGCATTCAGATGAGCCTGACCCAAGCTCCAACTCCCCCCAACAGTGAGCCGTCAGAGAATAACGATCTATACCTGACCCAGTCGATGTTGCGCTGGGAAGGCTGGAGCTTGGTTGCCCCCAGGCCTGGTAGGAGCATCAGCTCGGATCCTAATGCTTTTCCCCAGAGAGCCAAGAATGATCCCGTTACCCAGTTCAAGATGAAGACGTCCTTCAAGGCTAAGGCCGGTTCCTTGCCCAAACTGCGCTTCGGCTCCAGATATAAGCTGAGGGCTAGGGTGGTTGACCTGGCAGGAAACAGTATCTCTCTGGAGGATGCGCCTGAAGATTCTGATCTTATCCTCCCGGCAGACCCGCTAGGCCTAAAGTATCTGCGCTACGATCCTGTCATATCACCGGTGGTGATCAATCGCTGGCCGATGCACCCGGACACCAAGCCCGGTGAATCCCTCGAGCGACTGGTGATACGATCCAATAACTCCGACCCCTCCCTTGATGGAAAGCCCACTATCAGTACCTCCGACCGCCATATAGCGCCTCCCAGGACCAGCCAGCTGATGGCTGAGGTTCATGGGATGTTTGACCTGCCATCTGATGGCCTGAAGTCAGATCGAAATACCTACAACATGATGGTTGAGAAGGATAGGGGCGGCTTTGGAGCAGGCCCGAATCCGCCGGTGAGGCCTGAAGACATCTTGAAGCTCTCATATCTGCCAGATCCTATCGCTAGAGGAGCAGCTCTACGAGATCTTCCTGGCACAGCCGATGGTACTATCTGCCGGCCTAACGATAAGAGGGTCCTGATGCCTACTGAGCTTCCAGGGGTCAAGGTACGGCCTGGATCGGTCACTATGATCGATTTCGGCTCCGCCTCCCTCTGGCCCAATGCCAAGCCCTTCCGCATAATCCTGGTCGAAGGAAGCGCATCCCCTCAGTGGGATGAGAAAAAACGCCTGCTCACAGTACAGCTGCCAAAGGCCGGCATGGCAACCATTCCCCTCAGCTCTTATATTGAGGAAGAAGATCTTAAGATCCTGGGCATATGGCAGTGGATCAAGGAGTATGTGGACGAGCAGGTGGCAGATAGCGCATCTTCCCCCCCTAATATCGCCATAATCAAGGAATTAAGTGATAAGCTGGCAGACCTTTCTCAGCTTGTACTGGAAGGAGGATTTTGGATGCTGACGCCTTCCAGGCGGATAACTCTGGTTCACGCGGTCCAGCAACCCATCGGCAGGCCGGCGTTCAAGGAGCTATCAGCTTCCAGGGATCCAGGGAGCAGCTTTGCCTACATGGTGCGGGAGATGAAGGTCCCCGCAATGAGCACCAT
>CALMJN010000444.1 GCA_937864385.1 uncultured Methanosarcinales archaeon
GACCAGGTTTCCTTTCTTATCCGGCAAGCCATCTGGTCCCATATCTCCGAAAATCGATGTATCCACCTGAAAATTATCCTGAAATGTACGCTTTTAGGGATCTCAGACCGAGGCTTATTGCTAAGGTCAAGCGGGCTTATAGTCGATCTTTTCTTCCTTTGGATTGGGAGAGTAGAAGATATAGGGTTTGGATGACCAATTCTATGAACCTGCCTGTTGATGATGAGTCTGTAGATGCCATTATATCTAGCCCTCCATATTTCGGAGCTCTTGATTATGCTCGGGACAATCGCCTAAGGTTGTGGTTTCTTGGATGCGAAGACTGGAAAAAATTGGATGCCTCAATGACGGCAAACAGTAGAGTCTACCTCTCTCAAATGTCAAGATGTCTCGCTGAGATGTATCGCGTCCTTAAGCCAGCTGGGAATTGCATACTTGTTCTTGGCGATGTAGAGCGCGATGGCCAGATAAGGCGCACAGCTGAGATCCTAGCTGATCAGGCAAGACGGGTAAGCAATGATGGTTTTTATGTGGATACAATATATGATGACAAAATTCCTGATGAAAGGCGATCCCGGAGAAGGACAAGCACTACAAAATTTGAGAGAATACTTGTAATGAAAAAGCTTTAGCTCAATTTGGCAATGGGATTACTTCTATTATGAATCTAATAAATTATTTAGTTATTAAAAGAGTATCAAATGAGAACCGATTTATAGAATCGCTAGATATCTCTTTAATGAAATGGGACATGTATTTGTAAGCCCCCTCAGCTGGGGGCTGGGCCACGCCACCCGAGATATCCCCATCATCGAGGAGCTTCTAGCCCGGGGGCACGAGGTTACTGTAGGCAGCAGCGGCAATGCCCTGGCCCTTCTCAAGAGGGAATGTCCGCAGTGTAATTTCCTGCTCTTCAAGGATTATCCCGCTCCCTACAGCAGTTCCCGATTCTTTCTGCCCTCCTTTGCCCTGGGCATGCCCGCCTTGATGCACGCCATATATCTGGAGAAGAGGCGCTTCGATGAAATTGTAGCCGAGAAGAGCTTCGATCTTGTCATCAGCGACAATCGCATGGGAGTCTACAGCGATCGCATACCCAGCTACTTCATCTCGCATCAACTCCGCTACAGCCTGCCCCGATGGCTATATCCGCTGGAGATCTTAACCATGCCCTTCAACAGCCTCTTTCACCGCCATTTCTCCGGCTTGATCGTACCGGATATCAGTCCTTACGGCCCAGGCCGTAACCTGAGCGGCAAGCTATGCCGCTCCAGCATTCCGCCCACCGTCCGCCGGACCTACTACTCAGGCATTCTCACCAGCACCAGAAAGATGAATGTTGATGAGGATCTGGACTACCTGGCTATCGTCTCCGGTCCCGAGCCGCAGAGGACCGCTCTGGAAAAGATCATCCTCCGGCAGGTGCAGAGCCTTCCCGGAGAAAAAGTTGTTCTGCTGGGCAGCCCCAGGCAGGAGAGGCATGAGAAGCTGGATGCATCCACTACAGTTCACTCCTATGTCAGCAATGAGGAGAAGGCGCTTCTCATGAACCGGGCCGGATTCATCATCAGCCGCTCCGGCTACACCACCATGATGGAATTGGCAGAGCTCGACAAGAAGCATGCTCTGCTCACCCCGACCCCTGGCCAGACGGAGCAGGAGTACCTTTCCCGCTACTATGCCCATGAGGGCTGGTTTTTGTCTCGCAGCCAGTACCGCCTCCGCCTGGCGGAGGATGTGCAGGCGGCTCTGCCCTACCGGGGCTTTCCGGAGATGGCCAAGACGGATGAGAATGTTAAGCGGCTGTACCGCGAGGTTCTGGCTCAGCATTTAAATTAAAAGCGCTCAGGAGCAGGCCTGGCATCAATGCTTATGATAAGGGCTTGTGCATGATCTGCCCTGCCGATCAAGGCCTTGCCGATTGATGCGAAGGGTCCTTATAACCTTAGTGCATTACCATTCCATCCTAAATCCCCTATTCCAGGAGAGAGGAGATCTTGTTCGATACCATAAGAAAGAATGAGAAGGGCGAAGTTGAGATAGCCATCTGTCCCCTCTGTGACTTGAGGGTCGAATTCATAGGTGCTCCCATGGTCAGATGCTATACCACCGGTGAGACCTACGATCCTGAGGAGATCATATGGGTTCTGGAATCAAAGATTCCCAAAGACCTCGGATATGATGTGGAGAATATCCGGGGAAATGATGAGGAGAAGGATTTTCTGCCCCATGCCCATAGAGAAGATGATGAAAAGGAATATTGATGGATCATTCTCTTGCCCATTTTTTCTTCTTGCCAGATTCTCAGGATTCAGCCTTAAATCATTTTGATCTCAGTAGCTGCAAGATCAGCAATTAGGGGCAGCCAATTCTAAAGAAAAGTCACGTCGGATCAGGTATCTTGTCCCAGCTACTGCCGCAGCTTTCCCCGGGCCAGGGAGGCGAAGATGCCCAGCAGGCATAAGAGAGATGAGACGGCGAAGGCCACCCTCACTGCCGCCAGAAACTGGGGGTAGTAGGCCGGACTGATCTCCGCCGCCCCCAGATAAAAGGAGAAGACCATCATGGCAAAGCTCATGCTGCCCACCTGTCCCACCAGGCGCATGGTTCCTAAAGTCGCCGATCCTACGCCGTAGTGGCGCGGCTGCACTGAGGACATTATTGCATTGGTATTGGGGGTGGTGAAGAGGGCCAGTCCCAGGCCCAGGAGCATGAGGTTGACGGAGATGGCCAGAAGGCCCGTCTCATTATCGAGAAATGAAAAAGCCAGAACGGAGAGGAAGGTCAGGGCCATTCCGGCAGAGGCCACCAGTCGCGGCTCCATGCGGTCGGATAGCTTTCCAGTGTAGGGGGATAGGACGGTCATCACCGCCGGCTGGAGAAGCATGACCAGGCCGGCCTGGTCCGGGCCAAGGCCCTTGATGTACTGGAGGTAAAGGCTCAAGAGAAAGGTTATGGCGAATGTGGCGCCGTAGCTGATCAGGGCGGCCAGATTGGAGAAGAGATAGACCCTATTGCCCTTGAATAGGTTGATATCCAGCACCGGACTCTTTACTCCTGACTCGGAGCGTATGAGCAGGGGCAACATGGCCGCTCCGGCCAAAACCAGCGCCACGCCCACCGGGGTCGGCAGAAGGGTGAAGCCGTACATCAAAGAGACCAGCATCAGGCTGTAGATGGCCGATCCTTTAAGATCGAAGCTCCCTCCTCTGTCCCCGGCCCATTCTCCTTTCAGCCTGGCCAGGCCCAGGACCAGAGGAATCAGCCCCAGGGGCACATTGACCAGAAAGAGGCTTCTCCAGCCAAAGTAGTGAGTGAGAACCCCCCCCAGAAATGGACCTAAGGTAAGACCGAGATAGACGCTGGCGGCATTGATTCCCAGAACCTTTCCTCTCTCCTGGAGAGGAAATACATTGACCAGAATGGCTGTTCCCGTGCCGAAGATCATGGCTGCGCCTATCCCCTGCAGCACCCGGGAGAGGATGAGCAGGGAACCTGTGGGCGCAGCATAGGCCACCAGCGAGGATGCGGTGAAAAAGAACAGGCCGGATAAAAAGACCTTCTTCATGCCTATTATGTCCGCCAGCTTTCCGAAGGGCACCATGAACACAGCAGAGGAGAGCAGATAGCTGGTGGCTATCCACCCTAAAAGCACTGCATTCATGGAGAACTCCTCTCCGATGGCCGGAAGAGCAATATTTATGGAAGAGGCCATGAAGGGCGGCAGGAATGCGGTGAGGGTGGCGATGATCAGGGCGCAGCTTCTGGTGTCTGAATCCGAGCAGGTTTGCGGCAGCCGTGTCATAGTCAATCCTTCATCTTGCTACCAATAATTGCGGAGGGCTGATTTCACCTTTTGGCGTCTTATTGCCACCTCCTGGCTTAAAAGCTGCACGGGAATAAGATCCACCATTTTCCCCATATGCTTGGCTTTAAGCTGCATCAGATCCAGGGTGCTGGCAGAGGCAAGAGCCTGCTCCATTTGCAGGACGGCCTCAATGGAAGACTGAATGCAGGACGGGAGAATATGCCGCGCCTCATCTGCCGAAAAGCACATCCTGCCTGTATCCTGGTATATCGCCCTTCCTAACTCCTGAAAGGCCTCGATGAAGAGGCTGAATGCCGAATCGTCCTCATCACAGCGCCCATGCGTGGCGGCATAGCCGCAGCCTGCACAAGCCCGGTCCCGGCCATACTGGATGCAGAAAGGGCAGGTGCCGGGACGGGTGGGCAGATGGCCGAGCATGGTCAAGGCAAAGGCCCGGGCAAACTGGTGCAGCTTCTCATCCGGCAGGCCCTCCAGGCGGCTGGAAAAGAGATCGGCCCAGCGAATGTGCTCGGCGCAGGATGCAGCAATAGCATCCTTTGCCGTCTGCAGAGCGGCTGGGTCTATCGCCTCTGCGGCGGCCTTAAGCTCTCCGGCGCGATCGGTCATATCCGGTTTAGTTCTCATTTGATCTTCAACAAAAGAATGGTGGGATCGAAATGAAGAAGCCTGGTTCTGCTATCATCTCTTCGTCTCCAGTATCTCTATCAGCTCTTTGTATGAAAACCGGGCTATGAGATCCAGTATCCTGCCAGCATCTTCATAGACCTCTATCGCCCTGGCCAGGGAGGCCTCCAGTTCCTGATCTCTTGCCTCAATTTCATCAAGCCTCTTTTTAGCCTGGAGCAGAGCCTGCAAGATCAATCCGGCCTCCTCCTTCTTGTTGGCTAAAATGGCCGGCCTCAGCGCCTCGATGTCCTTTACCAGTTCGTAGCGATGCTGCTTGCTTCGATGCTGCTTGCCCAGGGGACCCACCACTCGGTGAGCTATGCCCTGGTTTTCCAGGTGGCTCATATTGGAGCGGACAGTGGTTTTGCTGTAGCCGGTCTTCTCCGACAGAGCATCCAGGGAGAGGGGCTGGCTCTCCAAAAATAGGCTGCCCCAGAGAACGCCCATGGCATCGCTCCAGCCATTCTTCTGGGCGGATTTGATGCATGCCTCGATGATGGGCTTCTTGAGATCCAGCATCTCTTCATCTTTCACAATAATCGATTCGGACACAATAGTTAAATAAATTGCTTTATCGCCGTCCTTTCGGCCAGGTCGATATCATCCTACTAAGATTCCTGATCTTCGGAACCGGCACTGCAAAAGAGACTATAAACTCAATGGCAAAAAGAAGAAGGCCAGCCCCAGTATGCCGTAGACCGCTAAAAGCACGGCCCCCTCCAGCCAGTTGGACTCGCCGTCTAAAGAGACCAGGGCGGAGATCATGGAGGCGGCGGTGAGAGCAATCAGCTCCAGTTGATTGAATTGCAGGGTTAAGGGCCGGCCCAGCGGGCCAGCAGGGCCACAGGCAGGAAGAAAAGCAAAAGCTGCAGTCCGCGCATGGAGGGAGCTGCCTCAGGTCTCCTTTCGGGCCATCCTCTCCTGCAGCTCCTCGATGCTCAGGGGATTAAGGGGCTTGCAAAGGATCTCATGGACCTTGAGCCGGCGTGAGTGCTGGGTGGAGGCGGCCTGCATCACCAGGGCGGTATCCGAGCCCTTTCCTGTCCCGGCTATGGCTATCACCTTCTCTCCGCCGGCCACCAGGCCGGCATCTGTGGCCATTAAAACTATTTCAAAGCAGACCTTGACTCCCTGGCAGAAGCAGCGCAGGATATTGGCCAGGGCCGTGGCATTCTTTGAGCCGTAGAACTCGTCGGTATGAAAGAGCATGGTCCCGAAATGAACCAGATGTCCGGACCGCCTCAGCTCTTCTGCCAAGTCGGGGGGAAAAGCGTTCTTGTCCCTGTGAAAATCGAACTGATGGGGCACAACAACTATAGTCACTTCCTGATCCCGAAAGAACTCCATAGCCCTTCTGGCGGTATCGCCGGTGGTTGATGCCAGGACGATCTTCTTTATGTCCTTAGAGCCCATCCTCTCGGCGACCAGATCCAGTGTAGCCTGTGTATTCTGCGCCCCTCCTTCCTCGAAATAAACTATCCTGCCTTCCATGAGACATCTACTCCTGGTTGATCCCATCTCGTTGATCCTAGAGCAAAAAAAAAGATTAAAGGGACAATCCCGCCAACCTGGCTTTATCCAGGAGGTCCTTTCGTCCGAGAACTGCATCCCTGGCTGAGCCGCTATCCATACGGATGATATCCTTGACCTCAAATCCCAGCATCTTCAATACGTCAGCAAATTCCATGGCCGCCTTTTCGTAGGACACCAGATCCGGGTTTCCTTGACTGGTGACTATCACCGCCTTCTTTCCTGGCCTCAGCCGAGAGTTGAAGCCGGCGTCGATCAACGAGTACATCCTGTCCTCCATGAGGCGAAACTGACCGGTGAACTGTAAAAAGTATATGGGCGATCCGAATACCACCGCATCAGCCTCTGCCATATCTTGGAGCAAGCTGGTGAGGTCATCCTCCAGCCGGCAGCCTTCATGGCTCTTGCAGTAGTCGCAGGCCTGGCAGCCGGAGTATTTCATCTCATTGAGCATGTATTTCTTGGTTTGATAGCCAGCCTGCTCTGCTCCATCCAGGACGGCCTGGACCAGTGTATCCACATTGCCGTTCTTTCTCGGGCTTCCCACTATTCCGATTGCCTTCAATTTATTCACTCTCGCCATCCATCATGAGCCCTATTTCATTTGAGGATTTTGCCCCTCCGGTTCTGGCTTGATGGATGAAGGGGATGGATATTGGAATGGGATGGATATGAAAAATATCTTAAACCATCAGGCGGGAGGGGAGATAGGTGACTGCAATGGTGGATATAAAAGGAAGGCCTGGAAAATGCGAGGGAAGCCCGGCGAGTGGGGAGAAGTTCGGACAGGAGTTTTACACCACCACCGCTGAGATGGCGGGGATGCTTCGATGCCTGGCGGATGAGATCGAGGCCGGGGGAAGGGTGGAGGCATCCACAGCCGATTGGGCCCTGGCCGTCAGCCCGAGGGAGCCTCTCAAGCTTGAGGTGCAATACAAATCCAATCCGGCCAAGAGGGAGATTGAGTTCCAGATAAAGCTCAAGGAGAATCCATGAGCTGACAGCCACCAGAACAACCTTTTTATCTCTTCTTGACCGCCGTCTCACCAGTGCTTTTATGGACAGCGGCGTTCTAATACTCGGAATTGTAATTGCCATCACCATCATCCTTTTCATGAGCAATCGGGTGCGGCTTGATCTGGCCGCCGTCCTGGCCAGCCTAGCCCTGGCCTGGCTGGGCCTGATCGCTCCCCTGGAGGCCATCTCCGGATTTGCCTCCAATGCGGTCGTGGCCATGGCATCGGTGATGATTCTCAGCCACGGCATCGAGAGAACCGGAGTCACCTCTCGCCTGGCCCGGGCTATCGTCGGCTATGCCGGAAAAAACGAGTCTAGGATCATTGCCACGGTATCCCTGACTGTAGGCCTCATATCCTCGGTGATCCAGAATGTCGGAGCAGCAGCCCTATTTCTCCCGGCCATGAGGAGGATAGGAAAACAGACTGCAATACCCCTCTCCCGCCTGATGATGCCCATGGGGTTTGCAGCCATTCTGGGAGGGACGGTGACCATGATTGCATCCGGCCCCTTGATCGTGGTAAACGATCTCCTGAGGCAGGCAGGAGAGCAGCCCTTTGGCCTTTTCTCCGTCACTCCCATAGGCCTCCCCCTTCTCATCGCCGGAGTGGCCCTGTTCTCCTGGGCCGGCTCGCGCCTCCTCCCGAAGAAGGAGACGGCGATCTCCCAGCCCGATGTGGCGGTCATCTGGGGCATAGACTACACCATCCGAACCAGCATCATCCCCCGTTCGTCCCCTCTTATAGGCAAAAGGCGGGAGGATCTGCCATGCACCATCGGCAGCGAGCTTCATCTTCTTGCCATCCGAAATCGCAATGAGATAACCATCGCCCCATCGCGATACACCAAATTTGAGGCCGGTCAGGAGCTGGCCTTCCTGGGATCGGAGGAGGCTTTCAACCGCTTCGTTATGGAATACGGCTGCTCTGCCTCTCTGCCAAACAGCAATTTAAAGGAAATCCTGGACGGAGAGGGATTTGGATTTGCAGAGCTGATAGTCCGGCCTAAAGCATCTATCATCGGCAAGAGCATGAGGGATATCGGCTTTCGGCAGACATTCTCCATCGAGCCCCTCATCCACCAGAGCGGCCAGATCGAGTCCCGGGCGGACTTCTCCGATACGCCCTTCTCCGCCGGCGACGCTATTGTGGCTTTTGGAGCCTGGAGCAGCTTGAGGCTGTTGGCCAGCCACCAGGACCTTTTTCTGCTCACCGATCCCCAGGAGGAAGAGACCAGGCAGGGCATGGGACGGCTGGCAGTGCTGATCTTTGCGGCATCCCTTGCCCTGACTGCTACCGGCATGCCTATTTCTCTGGCTCTGCTCACCGGTGCCGCAGCCATGATTGTCACCGGGATCGTAACTGCCGATGAGGCCTATAGAGCTGTAGAATGGAGGACCATAGTTTTGATAGGGTGCATGATTCCATTCGGAATAGCAATGGAGAGGACGGGAATGTCAGAGATCATCTCCTCATCGGTATCCGGGGCGCTGGCCGGAGCCCATCCCCTGGCGGTTATGCTGGCTTTAGCCATTCTTGCAACCAGCCTCTCACTGATCATCTCAAATGTAGCGGCAACAGTCCTTCTCGTCCCGCTGGTTTTGGCGGCAGACCTGGGAGCCGATCCCCGATCCCTCGCCCTGCTGGTCGCCGTCTGCGCCCAGAACTCCTTTGTTCTGCCCACGCATCAGGTCAATGCCCTTTTGATGGACCCGGGCGGCTATTCGACAAGAGACTACCTGCGGGCGGGAAGCGTCATGACCATCCTCTTTCTGGCCATTGCAACAATATTCATTTATGTGTTCATCTAAATAATGAATTATGATCATCCACCAGTTTTTCGTGCCCGGAATAGCCCACAGCTCCTATTTGGTGGCGGGAAACAAGGCCTGTGCCATTGTCGATCCGGAGCGGGATATCAGCCGCTATCTGGATGCTGCCTTGAAGATGGGTCTGCGGATAACCCATATACTTGAGACCCACCTTCATGCCGACTTCATATCCGGCCATCTCGACCTGGCCCGGGCCACCGGGGCTCCGATCTATGCCCCCAAAGCAGGCAACTGCTCATTTCCCCATATTCCCCTTCAGGAAGGGGATGAGATTAAGCTTGAGGACATGGTCTTCTCCATCATAGAGACGGCCGGCCACACCCCGGAGCATATCTGCTATATCGCCACGGATACCGGGAGGGGAGAGACGCCGGTGGCCATATTCTCCGGCGACACCCTCTTTGTGGGCGATGTCGGCCGCCCCGACCTCTTCCCGGGAAGGTCTGAGGATCTGGCCTCATCGCTGTTCGATAACCTCCATAACAAGGTCCTCCAGCTTCCCGACGAATGCGAGGTCTATCCTGCTCATGGCATGGGATCGCTCTGCGGCAGGGCTATGAGCGCCAAGAGATCCAGCACCATTGGATACGAGAAGAAGTACAATTACGCCCTCCAGATAAGAGATCGCGGGGAATTTGTCCATTCCCTGACCTCCAATATGCCCCAGGCCCCGGATCACTTCTCCCGCTGCTCCGAGATTAACCGCATGGGCCCGGCGATGATGCAGGATCTGATGCCGCCTGCCCCTATGGATCCCCGGTCCTTTGCCCAGAGAGCCAAGTCGGGCCAGGCGGTGGTGCTGGATGTGAGAAGCTACCCCGCTTTTTCCGGCCTGCACATACCGGGAGCCTGGCATATCGACCTTGCCGGCAGCTTCGCCACCCAGGCCGGCTGGATTATTCCTCCCGAGAAAGACATACTTCTGGTGGTGGAAGGAATGCCGCAGGTTGGCCTGGCGGCAGTAGAGCTTCGCCGGGTGGGGCTCGACCGCGTGGCGGCATATCTTGATGGCGGAATGCTCTCCTGGGGGGCCAACGCCCTGCCGGTAGGAAGGGTTCCGGTCATCTCTCCGGTGCGGGCCCATGAGATCTTAGAGTCAGGACAGGCCACACTCATCGATGTCAGATCTGTGGAGGAGAAGACGGCAGAGCATGTAAAAGGATCGATCGATATGCCCTGGCACGACCTGCGGACCGGTTACAGCGAGCTGGACCCGCGAGGGCGGTACATAGTGATGTGCAAGGGCGGGCAGCGGGCCAGCATAGCCGCCAGCATCCTCAAGATGAACGGCTTCTCCAGTGTCTGCAATCTGGCCGGCGGCTTCATGGCCTACCAGCGGTCGGGCTATATCCCTTAGCCCGGCCAGATCCGCATCAAATTTTCATCTTGGTGGTGTATCCAAAATGATCGAGTGGTTGATGGCGGCCTCATGGTCGCCCTATCTGGTCGGAGCGGGTATAGGCGTGCTTATCTGGACCGTCTTTCTGCTCTCCGACCGGCCTTTAGGCTGCTCAACGGCCTATGCCAAGACGGCAGGAATGATCGAGTCGGCTGTCTCCCGCCAAAAAACGGAGAGCATGCCCTACTACAGGAAGATCTCCCCCACCATCGACTGGCAATGGATGCTGGTTGTAGGAACGATGATTGGAGCCGCCCTCTCTGCGTATCTGTCGGGAGGCTGGAGCATTTCGGTAGTGCCGCCTCTTTTTAAAGAGTCATTCGGCGCCGATGAAATGCTGCGCCTGACTGTGGCTCTCACAGGCGGCATCCTCATGGGCCTGGGAGCCCGCTGGGCGGACGGCTGCACCTCGGGGCATGGCATCTCCGGAACCCTTCAGCTATCTCTGGCAAGCTGGATTGCAGTGATATGCTTTTTTGCGGCCGGGATCATAGCGGCAGGTCTCATCTATGGCTTTTCCTTTCTCTGAGGAGGCATGAGCATGGCTTTTGATATGATCAGATCCAGCGGCAGGGCCCAGAAAGCTCTGGGCCTGCTGTCCGGCCTTGTCTTTGGGTTTCTCCTCCAAAAAGGGGGCCTGACCGAATTTGATGTTATCCTCGGCCAGCTCCTCCTCACCGATTTCACTGTGGTCAAGGTGATGCTCTCGGCCATCCTGGTGGGAATGGCAGGCGTCTTCTTCATGAGGTGGATGGGGCTCGTCCGTCTGCAGATCAAGCCGGGATCCATGGGCTCGACGGTCCTGGGGGGAATCATCTTCGGGGTGGGATTTGCCATTCTCGGCTACTGTCCGGGGACAGCAGCGGCTGCATTTGGCGCTGGAGCCGTTGATGCACTGGTGGGAATGGTTGGTATAGTCATTGGTGCCGGGATCTTCGCCCGCCTCTATCCCGCCCTGGACCGGCTTATTTTAAACTGGGGAGCATTTTCCGCCGATACCCTGCCGGAGCTGATCGGCCTCAAGCCAGGCATTGTTGCTGCCGTCATGGCCGCTCTTATCATCGGGCTTCTCTACCTGCTCGATGCTCTGGGACGGTGATGACCTGGGACACCGCTGAGCTATGATTATATACGATCGCCTGCAAAAAATTGTCTATGGCCTTCCGCCCTCATACGATATTCTTCGATCTGGGAAATACCCTGGTCCTGAGGATAGACGATCAGCATCTTCTGTATAGCGATGCCCCTGAAACCCTGAAGGCTCTCCACGATCGCGGCTACCGCATTGGGGTGCTCTCGAATTTGGAGGGGGATATCACCGCCGACGATGTCTATCTATTCCTGAAGGAATGCGGCATTGCCTCCTACATCGAGTACGATCTTATCACCATCTCCTGCGCCCTGCCCGGCAATATCAAAAAGCCGGATAAGAGGATCTTCGATCTGGCCCTCAAGAAGAGCGGGCTCTTGAAGGCAGGGGATGAGAGCATCTTTGTAACCGAGGAGATGGAGCACATCCTCGCTGCCCGAAGCTATGGCTGGAGGGCGATACTGAAGCGAAACTCGGGAGAATGCAGGAAGGAGGATGGCGAATGCGTCACCAGCCTGTCCGGGCTGCTGGAATTGCTGAAGCCTACAGCGATAAGGCTGGCATAAAATCAAGGCGGGAAGAGAGGAGCTATCGTCGTTTATAGGCCCTCCGACCAGCAGATATCTCTGGTGTCTATCCTGCCAGAATAGATGATAGGGTGATATACTCCAAGAATGGCAAGACGAATCGTTTCTATATGGTCTCGAATGAATTGAACTATGGCGAAATATATACATACTAAAACATCACAATTAATCATTGTGATATCCCATGATCAGGTTTGTGATTGCATGGATGGCTCTCTGGCTAATTGCGGCATGGATACTGGCCTGTCCTATGAGGTGTACCAGAGCTTAGTCATTGACGCGAAATGAAATTGACTCCGCGATGATGAATAATGTCGTCCATAGACGGCGAAGTAGATTAAAAGCTATTCTTAAGGGCTATTCCTAAAAGCTATTCCTAAAAGCGCTATCTAGCTATGATCCCATTCGGTCAAAGCTCTGGCGACGAATAATCAACAACTTCTGAGTTTTAGTAACCCGAGAGCGCCCAAAATATGTTGATATTGCCGCCAATGGCTTAATAGAAGACGAGGACAGTGGAACAGGATCATTTACAGCACCATAAGACCATAAGACCATAAGACCATAAGACGAAAACTATATAATCAGGCTAAGAGATCAGCAAGCCGCGCAAACTATGGCTCGATTGCCTGGATAAAGCCTTTATCTCCAGTGGCTCCGCCAGAGATTGCAGGATACAGAGAATGGGCTTGCTCGGATTTGCGGAAATAGATATCTCCATACTGGTCTTAGCTCTGGTCCTCCTGCTCATAGCCTTAAGAGGAGCGGGTGGAAGATCCCTGTCCATATGGCAGATTATGCTTCTGGGAGCCCTGGCGGTTCTCCTGACCGGTCAGATCTCTCCCCAGCAGGCTTTTCAGGCCATTAACCCTGATGTGATGATATTTCTGGCCGCTATGTTCGTCATAGGCCAGTCCATGCAGGAGAGCGGCTACTTGCTCTATCTCTTCAACCGCATCTTCGGTCGGGCCAGGAATGCGGATCAGCTGGTGCTGCTCATCCTTTTTGCCATGGGATTTTTGTCCGCCCTGCTCATGAATGACACCCTGGCCATAATAGGAACGCCCTTGATGCTTTATTTCTCCCGGGAGCTGAAGATCTCGGCCAAGATGCTCCTTCTCACCCTGGCCTTTGCCGTGACCATAGGCAGCGCCATGAGCCCCATAGGAAACCCCCAGAATCTGCTCATAGCAATCAACTCCGGCCTTTCTAATCCATTCCTGGTCTTCTTGCAGCATCTGATGCTGCCCACAGTGGCCAACCTCATCCTGGCCTATCTCCTGCTCCGGCTGTTCTATTCGGGGCAGTTTGAGAAAAAGCATTTGCAGATACAATCAGGGCAGATAATCGATCCGACTTTGGCCCGCCTGTCCCGCCTATCATTCATTTTCCTCTTTGCTCTCATCCTGGCCAAGATGGGGGCGGTGCTTCTGGGCATAGGACAGGACTTTCCCCTTACCTATATCGCCCTGATCTCTGCTCTGCCGGTACTGCTCTTCAGCAGCCGGAGAATTGAAGTGGTGCGGGGGATCGACTGGTGCACACTGATCTTCTTTGCCGCCATGTTCGTGCTCATGGATGCCGTCTGGAGGTCAGGGTTCTTTCAGGCCCTTCTGGCCGGCTCCCATTCCGATCTGGCAACCGTTCCCGCCATTCTGGCCTTCAGCGTGGTCATGAGCCAGCTGGTCTCCAATGTTCCCCTGGTGGCCCTCTGCCAGCCCATGCTGGTCCATCCCAGCACCGAGGCTCTCATGGCCCTGGCGGCAGGAAGCACCATCGCCGGAAACCTGTTCATCCTGGGAGCCGCCAGCAATGTGATCATCATCCAGAATGCGGAGAAGAGTGGTGAGACAATCACCTTTCTGGAGTTCGCCAAAGTGGGAGTGCCGCTGACGGCTCTGAACATCCTGGTTTACTGGATCTTTCTCTAAAGGCCTGAACCCGAAGGCGAAGGCATCAGACAAATCACGGGAGATCGATCATCTCTCCCCGCCACCCTCGTCCCTACGTTTTAATGCAGAAATACAGGCCGAAGAATCCATGCTTATGCTTGGAGCTTAGGATATCAAATCCAGCCCGCTCGATCATCCCTCTCATGATCCAGTCCAGGGTGGAGTACTCGTTTTTAACATGATCTGCCATTATGCCTGCGAATTCCTCTCCGCCTCTGATTGAGGCCTGGGCCATGAACTTTTGGAAATAGGCCTGGTAATCTGCCGCCTCAAATGAGTAGACCACATCCCGGAGGCAGAACCTCCCCCCCTCTTTTAGTAGACCAGCTATGCGGATCAGGGCAACCTGCTTCCAGAAGTCGGGCAGATGGTGCAGAGCGATCTGGGTGACAGCCGCGTCCACAGGAGGGCCGTGATGCTCATAGGTGAGAAAGCCTCCCGGAAGGAATTCAACATTTCTGATATCCCTTGCGACGGCCTTTTTCCGGGCGTATCTGAGCATGCCCTGGGATAGATCCATGGCATAGACCCGTGAACAGCGACAGGCGGCGGCCAGAGCGAACTCACCGGTCCCTGTTCCCAGCTCCAGAACACTCTGCTCCGGCTTCAGATCCAGGAAGTCCAATATCTCCTCTATCTCTCCGTCAATGTCTCGAACCCGTCTCATATTCCGGTCGTAGTCCTCAGCGATGGCATCGAAATCTGCACCGGGATGGTCGGGCTCGTGATACTGCCAGGATGGGATGGGCATGTGAATCTCCTTAGTTGGTACTTGCTTATGACCTATCGTTTTTGACATTCAATTCCATGAATGCGGCAATGCTGCTCAGGGATCATAGTGGCTGACGCAGATCCAGTGATAGTAACCGTGAATGCCCGTGCCGGTGACCTCGTCGAACTCCTCCAGCTCCTGGCCGCAGATCTGGCAGATCTCGCCGTCGGGAACCTCGATCTCGCCATCATTGCATAGAACCACTACCATTGGCCTTGAGAGAGGCGGCGGAGGGCCTTGAAGCTTTCGCATCAGAGCTGCCGGCCATAGGCTGGGTCTCCATAAGCAGCGCCCTTCCTGATCCCACCAGGATTAAAGCTGCTTTTCCAGCTTCGCTTCAAACTCCTGGAATTCTCGCAAGGCCGAGGCTAGCACCCTGGTCTGGCCGATGAGGGCGGCAATGAACACAGCATCCAGAATCTCGTCCTCGCTCGCTCCCGCGCGCGTAGCTGCGTTCATATGCACCTTCAGGCACT
>CALMJN010000445.1 GCA_937864385.1 uncultured Methanosarcinales archaeon
AAGTTGGAGGCTGTAGACCATCCCATGATGAAGGATCTGAAAGCGGTTCTGCAGGGGGAGAGGATCAAAGGCTATCCCACCCTGGAAGACATCATGGACAGGACGGATCTCTATGATATCAAGCTCTAACAAGATCTCCCGGCGAGAGGAGGTAAGCGAGTTGCTCGATCTGCTCGGCCGGGTTCTGGAGCGGAGGGTCGAGGCCCTGCTTATAAGCGGAGCGGTTATGCTGGAGCTGGGGCTGAAGGATGCCACCTAGGATATCGACTTGGTCTGTTGGAATGAGGAGGAAAGGAAGAGGCTGCTTGCCGCTTGCAGAGCCCTGGGCTTTCAGATCGTCGGCCCGGAGAAGAGACATGAACGGCTGGGCGTCAACCGGCTGGCGGTCAAGGGCGAGCGCAACATGGACATCTTCGCCGAGCAGATCTCCCCAAGGACGCAAATTGATTTACACCAGAACGCCGATATTATGAAAAATACGGGATGACCATGAGAAGACTTGAAGAGATCCAGGAGATCCTGAGGCAGAAAAAGCCAATCCTTAGGGAGAGATTCAAAGTCAAAGAGATCGGCATCTTTGGATCCTTTGTCAGGGGCGAGGAGAAGGATACCAGTGACCTCGACATCCTGGTAGAGCTGGAGAGGCCCGTCGGCCTCATCAAGTTCGTTGGCCTGCAAAACTACCTCTCCGACGAGCTGGGCGAGAAGGTGGATCTGGTTACGAAAAGCGCTCTCAAGCCCAGAATCAAGAAGAACATTTTAAGTGAGGTCGTATACGTATGACCGGCAGGGACTGCTGGGAGTACGTAGAGGACTTAGCCAGGTACATGAATTTTGCTTTGCAGTTCACAGAGGATATGGATTTCGATGAATTCGCAAACGATCCAAAGACGGTTATCGCCGTAACAAAATGCATCGAGGTTGTGGGCGAGGCCACAAAGCACATTCCTGACTCATTCAAGACAAAATACCAGGAGATTCCCTGGAGGGATATGGCTGGAATGAGGGATAGGCTTGTCCACGGCTACTTCACAGTTGATTTGGAGATCGTCTGGCATACGGTGACAGATGAGTTTCCACAGATCCTGCCTTTTATAGAGAAGGCACTAATTGACGCGGACAATTGAAAGGATGGCTATTGGCACTTGAGCAATCATGAGCGGATAGATAGAGGGCTGGCGCTGCTGAGAACGGGCCTGCAGCCCTTCGTGGAGCGCAAGCTGAACGCATTTTAATGGAGAATGAATGGAGGGCCATCAAGAATATGGAGCCGCATAAATCATGACCGAGCAGAATCGCAGGTATGTTACCAAGGAGATCGGCAAGCTCCTGTCCGAGATCTGGCGGATCAAGGGGCTGGCGGAGCAGGAGTACGGGCCGAAGCACCCCATCACCAAGAAGCTGGCCAGCATGCATGAGGATGCACAGAAACTGCTGCGGGAATGAATCAAGAGATCGAGTCTGCGAATAAATAAAAGGGCAGTAGATGAGATATAGATATCATTAGGCCAGTTATGCTGGCCAGGCCGGAGGAGATCGCAAACTCTGAGGGCCTCGGTATAGCCGCCCCCCTTTTCGCAATCATTACAGCTCATCAGCGAGGCTCGTTGTTCTCTCCTCCCCGAACTATTGCCGATAAGCTGCCGATGTATTGCCGATATTTTGCCGATAAACGATAGGATCGAGCACGGCGGGAGGGATCGGCTACCTCAAGCCAGCCGTCTTCCACCCAATCCTTTAGAAGATTTCTGGCCATGCGCTCGGAGAGGCCCAGCTCGGCTGCCACCTGGGGAGCAGCGATGGTCTCTCTTCCGGCAAAGAGGCCGAGCACTACCCTTGCCCGATGATCCAGGCGGCGCAGGTCCTCCGGTTCTTCCTCTAGCTCCTGCACAGCGCACTTTTGGGCAGCGAGCCGGACGGCCTCAAAGACCGCGGCCAGGGTGGAGATGAAGTATTCCAGCCAGGGCGTCAGACCAGCCTCGCTTCTGCCGAAGTAGTAGTTGTGGTGAGGATGGACGGTCAGAGCCCGATAGTATCCGGGCAGATCTCGGGCGTGGTGCTCCTCCAGGGAGAAGAAGCCGTTCAGGCCGTAGCCGCCTTTATGCAGGATGAAGGTTGCCAGCAGGCGCGCCGTCCTGCCGTTGCCGTCGTAGTAGGGGTGAATGGTGACAAACTGATAGTGGACCAGGCCGGCTATGATGGGGGCGGGCAGACCGGACCTCTCCGCCTCGGCGGCCCAGGCCACCAGGGAGGCCATGAGGGCCGGGACGTCCTTTGCCTCCGGCGGCAGGTAGATCAGAGCGCCCGTGGAGCTGTTCTTGATGGCGTTCTGGCCCTCCCGGTAGGGCGTGGGCCTGGCCCGGGGACCGACCTCGACCAGAGCGTGCAGCCTTTTGATCAGCTCCTCGGTGAGCGGCTTATTCTTTTCTGCCCACTCCTCGACCCGGAGGAGGGCGTTCCAATAGTTGCGAACTTCAGAGACGTCCCGCTCCCGGTCGGCGATTTCCAGATTGGCATCGACCATTACCGCCTTTGCCTGGGACAATGTGAGGCGGTTTCCTTCAATGTAGGTGGAGTAGTGCACCGCGCGCACGCGGGCGTGCGCCCGAAGCTCGGCCTGCGCCGAAGGCGGCAATGGCGTATGGTCCACCAGGGCGCGGGCTGCCTCGATCTGCATCAGGCCGCGGGCGATGGCGGGGGTGAGGGTGTAGCGGGGGGACCAAGTTAGAGTGGCCATTTATTTCTTTCCCAATATGTTATTTCTTTCTTGCGTTTAGGATTTCAGGAATAAGCCTTCAGAACTGGATAATGGAATTCTCCAGATTTAACGAGCTTTCTCTTTTTAAGACTGATTGCATCTGCTAATGGCAAACATTGTTCAAATATCATATAAAAATCCTGTCCATCAAATCCAATTATCGATGTTGGCTGAAGTCTTCGAAAGGCGTATACGCCACCGTGCTGAAGAGCTCCTTGGCCATGATCGAGAATCCGGAATGGCGCATCTTCTTGATGAAGGACCTGTCCGCTGCGGAGGAAGCCCAGAAGCATGGGGCGAAGCTGGTGGAGGTTGAGGTGAAGTTTTAAATGTCGCCGGCAGGAGGGCCGGATGCCTCATTACAGCTCGCAGGCACCAGGGCGGCCCTTGCCTCCCACCGGCTCGGTCTTCCTGTAGGCGTTATACCAGAATTTGTGCCCTTCTTCTCTCTGCCTGCGCTCCTGGTCCACATAGCCCCATCTGCCCAGGCCCCTCAATGAGCTGGAGAGCCGCCACTCAATGCGAATCCAATCGGCATCTATGTTGAATCACCAAGTGTGGAGGAAGATCTCTTGCGTCAGCCTGGCAATAGCGTTCTCACTCACTGGTTCCCTACTTGAGACATATACGTCCTGCTTTCCAAACTTGGAGAGATCGCTACTGGCATTGAACTGCTCTGTCATATATCCTGTGTCTGATCCGAGAAGTGTGGGTGTGCTCCTAATTGCTGATTCGTCTAGCTTCGCTTTGGTCAAGGTTGTATTCTCGCCAAAATGCAGCTGAATAAACGCATTATATTCCTCCACAAGGGCATTGTATTCGGCCACATTTTGCCCTTGAAGTGCCTTTTCATAAGCCATGCCCAACTCGTAGCTGAGGTTCATCCCGTCGAGCATAATTTGCTGTTCGGAGGTAAATCCAGAACCCAGTCCAGCCATGAGGACCAGACAGATCGATAAAATCATTCCTTTCATCTAGATCACAACCATTACTATTCAGCTCTTATCAAATATTTCTTTTTCTCTCCTTTCAGCTTTGGAACTGGACAACTCAGAATGCATAATCGGGCAATACCGTAGCGAAGACTGTCGGCAAGCTCCTGTCCGAGATCTGACGGATCAAGGCCCTGGCGGAGCAGGAGTACGGGCTAGAGCACCCCATCACCAAGAAGCTAGCCAGAATGCACAAGGATGCACAGAAACTGCTGCGGGATTGAATTTCAGCATGCTACGGCCACAGGCATTTCATTTGATGGCTATTTGATGGCATCAACTGTCTTCAGTCAACTCTTAGGGAAAACACCTGTGTTATATACACCGATTTGCCGTACAAGGCGATTGAAATGAAGGTCTACATCGATGAGTCCGGCAACTTAGGCGGCCTGGGGTCTAAGGTCTCGGAGGAGGATCCTTACTTCATACTTGCTGCGTTGATAACTGGGGAGGATCTTCCCATAAAAAGGTGCATAAGGGATGTCAGGCAGACCCTTAAGAAGAAGCACAGAGTATTGTCCGAGCTTAAGTTCAACCGATCAAGTGATCCAAGCAAGCGGCGTATCCTGGAGTGCGTGGCAAAGACGAATAGTAATATTGCCTATATATTTTTACGCAAGGATCAGGCGGCATTTCTGTCTCATTACCACGGAATAGAGCCTCAGGTACTGTACAACGACCTCTATAAGCAGTTATTGTATGGGGTCATCCACGAGTACGAATTCCCTCAAGAAGCCATAGAGATCGTTATAGACAGATTCCTGTATGGGGCTGCTCAGGAAAGATTTGATAATTACCTGGCAGACGGCTTGATGAGAAGCATAAACGTGTCCCATCTGGATTCTAAACAATGTCCCTGTCTTCAGGCTACAGACTTCATTGCCGGAGCCATAGCCCGCAAATATAGAGAGAATGACTATTTATATTATAATAAGATTCAGCACAAGATAATTATGGCCCTTGAGTTCTTTGAATCAAAATAAATGAAAATTAGTGAACCCCTCTCTAATTGTCCCACCTGCTAATAAGCAGCATCATCCGTTCGAGAGGGACTTACTCACTTAGCAATACATAAGTGCGTATCAATATTTAAGCGTTGGCCTTGGGTCCTCAGCCTGACCAAAACCAGGTGGAAGTAGACGCCTGCCATAATCATAAGGGGCTACATATTTACTTTTCTACCTCGGACCTTTATGAGGAGAGCTTTGCCAAGCTCACAGGAGCTGCCTGGTGTTTTGGAGCTGCATCTTCTTCTTCCGGGGGACCGAGCAGGTGTGCGCGCTACCGCCCTCAACGCAGGAGGGCTTGGATACTGGAACCATCCGGGCGGGAGATACTCGAAAGGCGGACATATACAGGACCTGGCCTTGGCTTGCTTCCTTCCAGGGGGCATGAACCTCTTGCGGCTCAGTAATCCTCCAGGGCAGGACCGGCGAGCGAGCCGGCTTTGGCCTCTAGGACCTCAGCATTATCGTCCTGGTCCATCCCAGCGGAGACCAAGG
>CALMJN010000446.1 GCA_937864385.1 uncultured Methanosarcinales archaeon
TTAAAATGGCAGAGAATAGCGGAAATAGGATTGATGATCCCTGGCAACCATGTCCCATCCCGTCCCAAAGGGGCACGAGCCCTCGGGAACGGCAGATCTCCAAAGACACTATTAAATGCAGATATGCGGGCAAGAATATCTACCATCACTCTCGCGAGGTCTAGACCTGTGCTTGAGATGCGCTATCAGAATTGCAGGCAGAAGATTAGAAAAGGTGAAGCGATCTAGATGTAGACCGCCGTTCCAGGCTCGACATTGATAATCTTGGTGCCGCCCTTCTCAAAGAACATGGTCTTGGGATAGTTAAACTGACCGTCGTAGACCCTGACCTCATGGTTCTGGTTTCCAGCTACATTGAAGCTGTATCTTCCATCCAGAGGATCTCCGCCTGTCCCCTCAGTTCCTATGTATATGCCGTCCAGGAACACCTGATAGCCGCGCATGCCCTGGGAGACTATTGTTGCTGTGGAATCGCCTCCAGTTGGAGCAGCCGGCTGATTTGCTGCCGGAGCAGGAGCAGAAAACTGAACCAGCGGATATGAGGACATGGCTATGGGATACGCTCTGAATGAAGATCGGGTTTGAGCATACTGCATGGTCTCAGACCAATTTTTCTTGAACGGCTCCCAGGTCATTTTTCCCAGCGAATTCAACCTGAAGTCGGAATAGTAAGGCAGAGTACCATAGTAGGGGAACACACCATATGGGCCCGGATAATAGCCTGCTTTGGATTGATAGGTCTGGCCAACTATTGGGCTGGAGTAGAAGATGGGATCGGTAAAATATTTGCCTATATCCCCGTGATACGATCCTACATACCCGCCCTCAAGCCAGTCCTGTCCCCAGCAGATGCCGATCATCAGGCATAGGGCGATAGCAGATAGGCATATGATATCTCTTTGCATTGTCATAATACCACATAGCGCCATCTGCATTGATAGGATATAACATTTCGCAGAGGAGGATGAAATCAGATGCCGGCTATGAGAGCGCCCCTGCGAAGATAATTTATGCTATAAGGTAACCATTTTTATGGATTGAAATGAAGACTATATTTATGCTGCTATTTGTATTATCCTGCCTCTTCTCCGCTGCCGTGGCACAGAGCAATCCTCACTACATGACCACCGATCCGGCCCTAAGCGAGATGCTCACATCTATCAATATGCCCAGACATACCGCAAATGCCTCTTTTGCGACCATTAGCGCCGATCCGGCCATCAGAGAGATGCTGATCTCCATGGATATGCCGCGGTATGCAGCAAATGTCCCTGTAGAGATCATATCTGGAAGCTGGCAGATCGGCCTCTCAGAGGGAGAGAATATTCATCTGACGCTTCAGCAATCAGGCTCAGCAATCTTTGGCAAAGGGACAATTTCTACAAGCACCCTATCCCAGGAGGCCTTTGCCAGTGGATCTATCTCCGGAAGCAGCTTGAATCTGGAGGTCTTGCCCGAGAATGCAACTGAGCTTTATGCCATCTCAATAGATATCACCCGCCTTCCATATAAGGGAACATATGTTGTATTTCTGGCCGACTCCGGCCTGCAAACAGGTACGATAACCGCTAGCATGAATGCGAGCGCTTAATCCCATTCTTTTTAAAGAGGGGAAAAGATCGACATCATCCCGGGATAAAGGACCGCAAAGACTGCGCTCTAAGGGAGAAGCTATATTGAGCCCGGAATAGCAATAGCAGCGAAAAAGTCTAATCGGACCGAAGGTTCCTCAGATCGGATCTTCATAGCTAATGCAAAGATGCCGCCAAATTGCCAGGAGAGGGGCATCCCTTTCATGCAATATCAAGAACTTGATGGCAGAATAATTATCAGGAACATTCTCTCTTCAGCCGCGGTCTCCTCCCAGGGCCTCTTGTAGACTGCTGATATTATGGTCTGGCCCTCTTTGATTGGCGTGAAGCTGAATATCTGCCGCCCTCCTGCACCGATGAGAGCAGGCCGCATTGGATTAATTGTGCTTTTTAATTCCGTTCCGCCAATTAAAAATCTTTGATCAAAATCCACAGTCCAGGTATAACCTGTGGTTGGATTTGATTCCAAGCTTATACTAAATGTTTGGCCCAGTTCTGCCCTGATTAAATCATCGGCAACAAGCCGCTTTCCATCCACGATATAACCTTCACCCGGCTTAT
>CALMJN010000447.1 GCA_937864385.1 uncultured Methanosarcinales archaeon
GGTACAGTTTAAAGGGCTAAAAAATTTCATCCTTTTTCCTGGCTTTCATTCTGCGTTGCCTTTAGTGCTCCCCTTATCTTGCAGCTTGCCCTTCGCTGCTATTTCACAGGCATTTATTAAAAAGGAGAAAGCAACTTTTTCCTTTCCTACTTTAAAACCAGCTTCAGCGCCCTCTGGGGACAGCCCACCACACAGGCACCGCACTGGATGCACTTTCCTGAATCCGCCACCACCCGCCAGTCCTCGAAGCGAAATGTGCCTGTGGGACAGATGGAGACGCAGGCACCGCAGTGAACGCACTCATTCTCGTCCCGGACCACAGGGATCTCCAGGAGCATTACCTTGACCCCACGCTTCTGGAAGGCCTCGATCACTTCCTGACACTTCTCCGCCGGCACCTCCAGCACAATCTCCCCGCTCACGGCATCGATGCTGGCCCTTTCTATGTTTACCAGCGCCCCCGTCTCCAGAATGACCGAGGCTACCACCGGATAGCGCACTATTCCCGGAGCCACATGAAGCATTAACTTCATTTTCCTATCGCCTCCTGGCCAATAAGCTGGAGAGATGATTGCTGGTGATCATGCCAATAACCTTGTTCTCTTTATCCACCACAGGCATGGCGGAGATGCTGTGGGTTTCAAAGGTGCGGGCCGCGAGTTCGATGGGCTCATCGGCCCGGGCGGAATAGACCCGGCGGGTCATTATGTCCCCGATGCGAGAGGGCTTGCCCCCCGCTACCGCCTTGGAGATATCCCAGGTGGTGATAATTCCCATGAGCTTGCCCTCCCGGGAGACCACCGGAAGGTGATCGAAATGGCCGCTAACAATCAGCTTGGCCGCCTCATCCACCTCTATATCCTCTCCCACGCTGACCACATCACGGCTCATGACGTCTACCACATTAGGCGACTCCTTGGTCTGCTTCATGGGCCGGGAGCTGCCGAGCCTGGGCAGCGGCTCCACCGCAGCGCTGAGCAGAAACTCTCCCTTTTCCACCTGTTCCTTGAGGACAGATGCCACCTCCCTGGCCATGAGGAAGCTGGATAGGGATGATGCAACGACCTCCTTTCCATAGAGATCGATCATGCCCGACTTGAGATCCTCATAGCTGACCATCTTTAAGGCGGGCCGGTCACGGCGAGCCACGCCGTAGTCCACTATCGGCACGGAGATATCCCTGTCCCTAACCGCAGTGCTCTTGGCCAGGCGCTCATTTAAAACTGGAATGGGGATTCCTATGCCCAGGTAAAGGCTGGGGCCGTACTTGTGAAATGTGGCCGCCCGCAGAAAGCGGCTGCTCATCTTCTTCATGTCCCCCGTGACCATGAGCGTTGAGAAATTGTTTTCCGGATTGTGCTGGGTACCGCTTCCCATGACAAAACCTGGCGCTCCGGCCAAAAAGATCCGCGTCCCTATGCCAATGTAGTCAAAATTAGGATCATTGGATATGGGATTGAGCAGGCCCGCTCCGCTGTAGTGAATATTGCCCAGGCGGGGCAGCAGCGTGCCCATATAAGTGTGCATGGTTCGGTCCGATGAATTGCTGGCCGCATTGTACCGCTGGTAGGCGTTCCTGGGATTGACCATAATGGCCTGATTGAAATCCTCCAGCCGCAGGCTGGTCTCAAGCTCCATCTGGGGGTAGCAGTCGGATCCCGAGCCAAAGGCCTCCACATCTATCTGCTTTCCGGAAATGAGGTCCTCCATAACGTGAGCACCGCCGTACTCCATCCCCCGGTCCTCGGAGGGCTGGGTGGCTCCCAGGAACAGGTCCACTGCGGCCACGCCTCCGTAGGCCTCCACCCTATTTAGGAGAGCCCGGCTGATCTTGATGGGCGGATCGCTGTGTCCCAGATTGAGGAAAACTCCCGAGGAGCACATGGCCCCGAAGGTTCCTGTGGTGACCACGTCCACCTCGCGCACGGCTCCGGCAGGTCCCAGCTCCTCCACTATATCGGGCATCTCCTCCGCCGTGACCACGCGGGCGCTGCCGTCGCGAATGCGTTCGTTGATCTCCGATAAAGACTTCTCTTGCACAGCTTTTATGAAATAGGCGATCCGATAAAAACCTGTTGGGCTCTCTTTTCCGGCTTTTCGCGGTCGCCTCGCCCGGTCCTCCCTCTCCCAATAATGCTTCTCCAATAATGTTATCTGCCAGGCATTCAATGGGCAGATGATGCCGACCTTTCCGGGCAAGAAGATCGTTCTCACCAGCGACCAGACCATGATGAGCAGCTACCATGGAGGGGTGATGCTGGGCTTTGCCGCCATCATGCCTGAAAGATCTCTGCCCGATTTCGTCTTTCATAAGTTATTCTGCCCGCCTGTTCCCGTTGCAGAAGACGGCTCGGCTGCCCTTGCCCCCTGCGGCATGCGCAAGGTCGAGGCCGCTCTTCTTGAGGCTGGCTTCTCCGGCGATGAGGTCATGGTAGCCCACCCCCTCCACCTGGACCGGGCCATAGGACCGGATACAAGAGTGGTGGGAATAACCCATGACGATCCCATGGGAAAGATCGCCGTGCGGGAGATCGAGGATATCATCGGCCAGGGAGCCCCCTTCAACCGATCCAGGTTCCTGGAGCTGCTCAATCATCCCCTGATGCGGAAATACAGGCCCAAGGTTGTCCTGGGCGGCAACGGCGCCTGGGAGGCCATGGGGGAGAAGGTAAGCGTGGACCACATCTACCTCGGAGAGGGCGAGAGCGACTTTCCAGAGATATGCAGGAAGATCATAGCCGGGGAGAGCGTGCCTCCGGTCATTCGGGGCCGGGCTGTGCCGGGTGAAGCCATCCCCTCCTGCCGGGGGGCGACTATCGGCGGCATTGTGGAAATAGGAAGGGGCTGCTGGAGGGGCTGCGCCTTCTGCTCTCCCACCAACCGGATCATGCGCCACCGGCCGATTGACAGTATCCTAAAGGATGTTCGGGTAAACCTGGAGGCGGGCCAGAAGGATATCATCCTCCATAGCGAGGACTTCTTCTCCTACGGATACAGGGGCAGCGGCCCCGATCAGAAGATGATCCTGGACCTGGTCAAAGCGGTGAAGAGGCAGAAGCCAAAGACCATTGATGTATCTCATCTCAGCCTGGCCTCGGTTTACCAGAACCAGGAGCTTCTACGCCAGGTATCCGAGATAGTAGGAGTGGGCTCGGATCAGAATCATATGTCGGCCTGGATAGGCATAGAGAGCGGAAGCTGCCGCATTCTGAAGATGCATATGCCCAACAAGGCCCGTCCGGCAGAGATCGAGGACTGGTCGCACATCGTCCAGGATTGCTATTCTCTGTTTGCCGAGGAGTCCTGGCTTCCCGTGGCCAGCCTGGTTTTGGGCCTGCCCGGTGAGAGGGCAGAGGATGTGATCAAGACCACAGAGCTGGTGGAATCGCTCATGGACTATACCGGCCTCATGCTTCCCCTCTTCTTCACCACCATCGCCGACACCAAGCTCGGCGGCAGCAAGGGCTTTTCCAGAGAGGATGCCCTGCCGGAGCACTGGCAACTGGTCGGGCTGTGCCTGGAGTACAACCTGCGCCACCTCAAGAGTCTGCACCGCTTCTATCAGGAGAGGATGACCGCCGGGCCGGGCGTCCACCTGGCCCTCAAGGGCATAAACCTTCTGGCGGACATTGTGCTGAGCAAATACATGAAGAGGATGAAAAGAGGAGAGCCGCCCAATTAGATTTGAGAAGCAACTCGAATTATGGGTTAGAATCAGAGAACACAAAACGAAATTCAGTAATTCTCTAAAACAGATCTCACCACGCTCTTGTGATCTCCCTTAAGGGAATAGACATTGTGGTCCCCGGAGACATCGATGCTCAGAATGCCAAGACGGGTGTTCATCAGTCCCACCATGGCTGAGACTCCGCGGTAGCTTACATCAAAGCCCTCCTTGGCGAGATAAGTGAAGACATCCTCGGTAGTATAGGCTCCATCGCTCAAAAACAGCTTCAATACCGCCTTTCTTATGCCTATTCCATCTCGCTTAAGATAGTTTCTGAGCCTCTCCTGGATCCTTCCCTCTACGTTCTCCATCCGGCAAAATCACCGCCCTCAACCAATGAATTTAAGGATTATAAATGTATTCTCTCCACCACAATCCCGTCCTGGAGGGGATATCTCTCCACCAGGCATAGATCGCAATCGATTTCCTTCAGATCTTCAGCTATATCCTCCAGTATGGCCGCGGCGATATCTATCCCTCCCTTTCTCAGACAATACATCTGCTCCGGGACGCCCAGATCCTCCAGAATGGGCAAAACCGGAGCCGTGTCTCCCTCTATGGTGCCATGGATTATGGTACCCTCCTGGCTGATATAATCAAAGGGGCGGGCGCTATGCCTGGCCCGGCGCAGCAGCCTCTCTCTAAGCTGCACCGCGTCTTTATATCGGGACGGGCAGTAGTGGGCCCGGATATCCTCCTTGAGAAAATGCCGCCGGGCAGTCTCCTCGCTTCCGAGAGCAGCGCAGCCCAGCTCCACGGGCGTGAAGCCCTCTGCCGCCAGAGCGGCATAATTGGTCTCGGAGAACTCCAGCTCGTTGATATTGAGGAAGGCATCGGCATCCTTGACCGCCTGGACTATGGCAGGAGCCTCTTTTACAGCCGGAATCTCCACACCGGCCAGAAGGCCCAGGCTCCTGGCCTCCCGCAGGGTCTCTGTTAGAGGACCGGGACTGGACCACTCCTCCAGAGGAGGGTGAAATCGGATCTCATCCAACCCCGCCTCTCGCAGCCTCTGCAGCGTCTCCTGATCGGGCAGCATCCCGGTATAAAGATGGATGTGATGCTCCCTGCCAAAAGCTGCCTTGAGGGCCCGTATGCACTCCAAGACATAATCGAGCTTGGCCAGGGGCTCGCCACCGGTGATTCCCGTTCCAAGAGCTTCTATAGCCCGCCCCTCATCAAGGATCTCTCTGATCTCCTCTACCCTCGTCTCATCGGCAAAGACGAGATCGCGTCCCTTTCTCTCCTGGGAGAGAGGGCAATAAAAGCAGCTTCGCTCACATCTGCCGGTGACAAAGAGCACCAGAGCCGCCCCCTGCCGGCAGATGCGGCAGCCCGGCGAGAGATAATTGTAGACCGATCCAACTGAGTCTTCCTGCCAGTTTTCCATTCCAGCTTCATCCTGCCGCCCTGGCTTAATTACATTTGCCTCGACTCTTATTTGATCGACGACCATTTGAAGAGAGATTATGCTACTCAAAGATCATACTGGGCAATAGGCCAATCACCACCATCGGCCTCTCTCCGTCATCGATCTCTATAAAACAGCCACTCAAGGCGAACGCCCTCTCAAAAAACCTCAATTCAGATCTTCCTAAAATGCTGCCCTTGCAGTCCTCGCTTGGCAGAGTGATGCGCACTTTAACCAGATCATCTTCCATGGCCGAGCTCAAGCTTAATCTGCTCGCACCCCTTGCCGCCAGCCTCTCCAGGAGGTCAGTCATGGCTTCGATAAATCTCTCTTTTTCCAGCTGCACCTGGGGAAGTCTCTCGCCTGCCGCCAGCTCTATAGAGACTCTCTCAAATACATCGATATGATCGATCCTCGAGCACAGCTCCTTTAAATAGGCTTCATGATCTTCCGCCTGGAATATTGCCGCCTCATCATATGATCTGAACTCCACCAGATCCATAACCTCTCTTAAAAGGAGATTGATCTCGGAAGATGAGGCGCAATAGGCGGGACGATAACCTCTATAGGTTATGCTGTAGTCGCTTAGAAGCCTTCTGGCTTTTCGGATCAATGATGGATTTACAATAGGCTTCAAAGCACTATCCTCAAGAATCAGGTCCAGCTTGCCCACCATCTGACCCGCTTTATGGACCAGCTCCCAGTTCAGCCTGCGGCCAGAGCGCAGTTCCCGGACAAATCCATGAAATCTGCCAAAAAGCTTATCGATCTCTGCAGCATCAATGAGCGACTGCAGGCGCGCTGACTCACTTGCCTCCTCAATGCTGCCGAGAACATAAGAGGTATAGGCCAGCCGACCGGTTATTATGATAAAGAGCCTCTCCAGCTCGGCCATCAAATCCCGGGCATAGGCCGCCGTATTTCTGGCCCACAAGGGATTGATCTCCTCCAATCCGGATAGGGATAATACATCTTTGTACATGGATCTCAGGATGTGCCGTGCCTCATCGGCATCAACAGCTCGGCCATGGCCTGGAAAGCAGGTACGAATATCCTTTTGATCCAAAATCCAGAGAACCATCTCGATCGAGGTCAGAAGATCAGTCTGGCTCCAGCCGTATGCTCCAGCCGTACCCGGATTGGGGGCAAAGAATAGGTCGCCCAGAAAGAGGATGGCCCCGGCTCTAAGGCAGATGCTATCCGGGCTATGTCCGGGAAGGGGATAGATCTCGAGAAGATCTCCTGCCCCCAAAGATACCTGCTGGCTGATCAGCTCCCTGCGGCCGCCCATATTTGTGGAGACGGTGGAATAAGAGAGAGCTCTATCATCAAACTGCAGCCTTCTTTCCCCTTTGAGGCGTAGATCCTCGGCTGAGAGCAGCCGGATATCGGAGTGAAAAGGATACATCTCCCTGCCCAGCAGGCCGGCCAAGGTCAGCCTACTATCCTGAGCCTGCAAGGCCTCAGCACCCGTCTCCTGCACTGCCACCAGCACCCGGCCCAGTCCCCTGTCCTCACGGCAGCGCCTCAATTGATAGCAATGATCCAGATGAATATGGGTCAGGTATATGACCACCGGCCTTGGCCTCTCCTCCATCAGCCTCAGCATATCATCAACCAGAAGATCCCACTGTTCATCCAGAGCGCCCGGATCGATCAATGCAATCTGATCCTCCCCCGAGAGGATATAAGAATTGGAGGACATGAGGTCGATCTTGCGAATGTGGGGTATGAGATCAGTTCTCCTGGTTCCCCGGACAGGCGCAGGAGCATTCGGTGGGATCATGGCCACAGTCCATCATAGCATCATCTTTTATCTCTATGATTGGATAAGCTACATATTTAACAGTTATGTTTAATTAGATTAGATATCAATCTCTCTTAAGGGAATCTTCATAAAAGGATTGAAGCTATGAACCTTCGCAAAAAGACCCTGATAGTCATAGGATTATTTCTGGTCAGTTTGATATTGATACTGTACGCTGCTTCTGAGCTGCAATTAAAGAGCAGTTTTTCCGAGTTGGAGGAGCGTAATGCAAAGGTCGATGTAGAGAGAGCTCTCAATGCCATATCCAATGAGCTGACCAGCCTGGGAGATCTGGCCAACTTCTGGGCGGCCAGAGACGATGTCTATGCCTTTGTGACCACGGGCGATACCGACTTCATAAATTACAGCATGAACACCGGCAGCCTGACCAACGACAGCTTGCATAATACGGAGATCAATCTATTGCTGTTTCTGGACTCCTACGGTCAGATCGTCTTTAGCCGGTTTTTGAATAGCAGCGGTGGGGCAGAAGTGACGCCCCAAAATCTGATCGAGCAGCTGTCCTTTTACGGCTTCTGTCCGGGATGCCTGGACAAGAAGAGCAAATTTGCAGGCATAATTCTGCTATCAGGCCAGCCCATGATGATAGTCACCCACCCGATAACCAATAGCAAGAAAGACTCCCCTACCATGGGCAGAGTGGTGCTGGGTCGCTTTTTGTCTCAAAAAGAGATTGATAAGCTTTCCGGCATCGCTCAACTGAACCTGACCATTTATCCGTTGGACGATCCAGAGATGCCTGAGGACTTCCGGCAGGCGCAATCCCAATTATCATACAGCTCTCCAGTAGTTGTTAAATTGCTGAATGAAGAGAGCATAGCCGGTTATGCCCTGCTGACAAACATCTATGGCAACCCCCTTATGATATTGGGGGTGAATGCTTCGAGAGAGATCTATCGGCAGGGCGCTAAAAGCATGGAGAGCTTTGTGATTTTGTTCTCTGCTGCGGGTCTGCTCTTCCTGTTGATGACATTGATGTATTTGGACCGGTCTGTTCTCTCCCGCCTGGTCAACCTCACCACGAGCATCACCAGCATCGGAAGGGCTCCGGAGCTATCGACATCATTGAGGGTGCAGGGAGAAGATGAGCTTGCCAGCCTGGCCATATCCATCAACGATATGCTTGCAGCATTAAAGAGCGCTCACGAGAATCTGGTCAAGAGCGAAAGACGCTACAGAGGTGTGGTTGAAGACCTTCCAGATCTGATCTGCAGATACCGCTCTGATGGCATCATCAATTTTGTCAATGCCTCGTTTTGCACATTTTTCTCCGCAAGAGAGCAGGAGATCCTGGGCCAAAAAATAGACGGATCTGTCTGGCAGAGGCATCTGAAATCTGCAGGAGAGCTTGAGGGCAAGATCAATGAAAACTATCCCACCTTCACCTATGAAAGCCAGCGCAAAGCGCCGGATGGATTGCGCTGGATTTTATGGACGGCCCGGGGCATATTCGATCAAGCCGGATCTCTGGTTGAGATTCAATCCGTGGGCAGAGAGATCACAAGCATAAGAGAAGCGGAAGAGGCCTTACGGGAGAGCGAAGAGCGCTATCATCTTCTGGCGGAGAATATGACGGATGTTATCCATCTCAATGCCACAGATGACAGCCTCCATTTTGTCTATGTATCACCATCCATCAAGCAATCCGGATACGAGCCCTCCCATCTGATCGGCAGGTCGCCTTTCGATACTCTGGTTAAGTCTGAAGACATAGCAATCGTCAAATCGTTTCTGAGCAGGATGCTAACCAGCAGGAGAGAAGATACTATAGAATATAGAATCAGGAAGATCGATGGATCTTTCGTATGGGTCGAGACCATCGCCAATCCCATACTGGACGGGGAAGGAAATGCGATCTACATCGCCTGCACCACCAGAGACATCACAGAGCGTAAGAAAGCCGAGGAAGCCAGAAGGGAGAGCGAGGAGCGCTATCTGCTCTTGGCAGAGAATATGACCGATGTGATCCATCTCCATACTCCCGATCCGGATCTCACTTATGTGTATATATCGCCATCCATCAGGCAAGCGGGATATGAGCCTTCGGAACTGACCGGCAGGTCGCCCTTTGAGAATTTGATCCGGCCCGAGGATAAGGAGATTCTGAGGCAATCCCTGAGCAGATTGCTGGCCAACAAGAGCCAAGAGATCACTGAATATCGGATTAAAGACAGAAAGGGATCTTGCATCTGGGTTGAGACCATCGCCAATCCCATACTGGACGGGGAGGGAAATGTGATCTATGTAGCCTGCTCTACCAGAGACATCACCCAGCGCAAGAAGGTTGAGGCAGCCAGAAGGGAGACGGAGGAGCGCTATCTGCTTTTGGCCGAGAATATGACCGATGTGATCCATCTCCATACACCCGATCCTGAGCTTCATTTTGCCTATGTATCGCCTTCCATCAGAATTGCCGGATATGAGCCCTCCGATCTGGTAGGCAAGCCCGCCATCGGGCTGTTTTTCGGGCCGGAAGGCGCTGATATAATCAGACAAGCTCTGCTGAGATTCCTGGAAACCAAGAGAGGAGAGGTTATTGAATATCCGGCCATAATGAAAGATGGATCACGCCGGTGGGTTGAGACCATTTCCAGTCCTGTCTTTGACCGGGAAGGAAATTTGATCTACATAGCCAACTCCTCCCGGGACATCACCTCTCGCAAGAGAGCCGAGGAGGCCCTGAAAGAGTCGCAACAGCAGATGTCTGACATCATCAGCTTCCTGCCCGAGGCCATAATGGCCATAGACCTGAACGGAAAGGTGATGATATGGAACCAGGCCATGGAGGTCCTCACCGGTGTCCTGGCTAAAGACATCCTGGGCAAGGGCGAGTATGAGTACTCCCTGCCCTTCTATGGATACCGGCGGCCCATACTGGTGGATATGGTTCTGCAGCCTCACGAGGGCTGGGAGACAGAATATCTGGGATTCAAGAGAGAAGGCACGGCTGTTTTGGGCGAGGTTTTTATCCCCAGCTTCGGCCCGCATGGCTCATATCTTCTGGCCAAGGCCACTGCCCTCTGCGATGAGATCGGCAATACAGTAGGTGCGATAGAGTCGGTTCGGGACATGACTGAGTGGAGGATCATGGAGCAGAAGCTGGAGAGGTCCAGGACGGAGCTTCATGTCGCCGCGGAGATACAGAGAAGCTTTATTCCCAAAACGACGCCGGATATCCCCAACTTCGAGGTGGCGGCAGTGACCATCCCGGCCATGGAGGTGGGAGGCGACTTCTACGACTTTATCACACTTCCCCATGGCGATCATGGACTGGTAATAGCAGACGTGGCAGGAAAGAGCATACCCGCCGCCCTGTTCATGGCTCTGTCCAGGATGATCATAAGGGCCAGTGCCGCCCATCAGTCCCTGGCCACCGAGGTACTCAGAAATGCCAATAATATGATCGCATCCGATGCCACCGCGGGCATGTTCGTTACCCTGCTCTTCGGTGTTCTGGACGGCGAAGCCCTCACCCTTAGATATGCCAATGCCGGACACCCCACACCGCTCATCTTCAAGAGCAGGGACTGCAGCTATGAAGAAGAGGTCGCCTGCGGAATCGCCCTGGGGGCAAAAGAGGGCGTCTCTTATGAGGAGCAGACCGTCAAATTCGGGCCAGGCGATGTAGCTGTCTTTTATACCGATGGAGTCACCGAGGCCATGAACACAAAAGGAGAGCTCTTTGGAATGAAAAGGCTCATCGGGGCTGTCAGCAAGACCTGCCAGTCGCCGGCTGAGGAGATCATGTCCAGAATATTGGAAGAGGTATCGGCCTTTCGAGAAGATCGAGAGCAGAACGATGATATCACCCTGGTAGTGCTAAAAGCCAGCCCTAAAGCAGAAGAGCACGCTCTTATCTCAGTTCATTCAAGGGATGAAGAGATCACCAGGGTAAGCCAGGAGTTGGAGAGGATCATGTACCGAGCAGGATTTTCCGGAAAACAGATACTGGATATGCAGCTAGCGGTGGAGGAGGCCTTCATCAACATCGTCCGGCATGGATATCATGGCTCTTATGGAGCCATTCTGATTGCCATGGATCTCGGAGAAGGCCGTCTCACGGTCAAAATAGAAGATGATGCTCCTCCCTTCGATCCCACGAAATTCCAAGAGCCGGACTTTTCAGCTGACCTGGAAGAGCGGCCCGTAGGTGGATTGGGAATCCATCTTATGAGGTCCCTGTCTGATGAGATGAGATATGAATACGAGAACGGAAAAAACAGATTAATGCTGATCAAGATAAAAGACCGTCCATCGAAAGAGCCCCATCAGGAGGCGGGATGAAATGCAGATATCCACCAAGAGCAAAGATGATGTCTATATAATTGAGATATTGGGAAGGATGGATAGCATCAGCTCCAAGGAGATCGAGGCAAAGCTGAACGATGTAATTGAGCATAATAAAAGCAAGATAATCATAGATCTGGCAGCGGTAGACTATATCAGCAGCGTTGGCCTTCGGGTTCTCCTGGCAGCACTCAAGAAACAAAAAGAGAGAGACGGATCGATAAGGCTGGCTTCTTTGCAGCCATTTGTGAGAGATATATTTAAGATGACCGGATTTGATAGGATCTTCTCTATCTCTTTAAACCAGGAAGAGGCAATTGATAGATTTAATGATCAAGCCAGAATTTGAATAATGCCTTATCTGCAAGGAAATCTGAAAATCATGAAGATATTCAAAGATCTGGATGATGGCATCTGCCTGATGTCAATATCGGGAAGAATTGATTCAAATTATTCAGGCGATCTGGAAAGCTCTCTAAATAAGGCCATAAATGAGCACTCCAGGATAATTATGGATCTGAAGGACACCGAATACATAAGTAGCTCCGGGGTGCGTGTTCTATTGGCCGGAAAAAAGATGCTCGGGGAAAAGAATGGAGAGATGATCTTGACCTCTCTTC
>CALMJN010000448.1 GCA_937864385.1 uncultured Methanosarcinales archaeon
CTGGAGGCCAGCAGCTCTCTTCGCGACTGCAAAATGGCCATCTCCCTCTCCACGAGCTGCATGTTCTGCTGCCGGGCCAATTCGGCCACATCCTGGGGACATTTTTCTCCCCGCAAAGCAAAGCTTCCTCCCTCGATCAGGAGCCCCATGCCATAGACCAAAGCGGCGGCGATCTTATGCCTGGCATTCATAAGATCGTTCCACAAAGCTTTCCTGGAGACGCCCATATAAAATGCCGCCTCCTCCTGGTCCAGGTCCAGCAGGTCCACCAGCCGAACCGCCTCCAGCTCCTCCAGAGTCAGGGACAAGGCCTCCGTCCTGGGGCAGCCTTCGGGCAAGAAGCATCGCACCGCCGGAACCTCGGATATCCAGCGGCGGCCTCTCCTTCTTCCTCGACAGGGACACATAAGCACAGATTGGATGCAGGCGTATTTCAACCTTGCGAGTCAGAAAGATTTAAATATATTGTCTCATAAGTTACCAATATCGAGGGGCATGCGGAGACGATTATGCTGCTCAATCAAAATATAAATTGAGGTGAAAGAAATATGCCTTGGGGAGATTGTACGGGACCGTGGTGGATTGGCGCTCAAGGGAATAGGGCCGGCTACTATAATCCCTGGTGTCGGCGCGCTTTGGCAAGAGGCGCAGGATACGGCAGGAGCCCTGGCCGGTACTTCGTTGAACCATTTCGCCAGCCTACGCCGGAGGAAGAGAGAAGCTATCTGGAAGCGGTGGTCAGGGATCTGGAGGCTGAGCTTAAATCCGTCCGGGATCAGATAGAAAGGCTGCAGTCCAGGTCATGATCCGCGGGAACTGCAGCCGCAATTTTTGTCTTTTTCATAATGCATGTGCCAGGATCTTGGCTTTGCAGAGCATTGCCAGAACTGACCGGGGGTACATGCTGCTGGTCTACACTGCCATTAGGCGCGGCTCATAGACCATCTGAGAGCCTTGTCAATAATCGGGAAAGGCAGGGCGTAATAGTACATTTATCCTCTGAAGAATATGCGGCCATGGCAGCGAAGTAGCGCAATGCAATTAAGTCTGGATGAAAATAATGTATCAGGCAAAGAAGATGGAACTGCATACTCCCTCCGTGGTAAGGGTTGCTCTCTATTCCCTGCTCTTCAACCTCTCTCTGCTGGGGGCCAAGATCTTCCTCGCGGCCCTCACCGGAAGCCTGGCCTTGCAGGCTGATGCCGTTCACACCCTCGTGGATGTCCTGGCCTCGGCCGCCCTAATCCTGGGCCTGAAGATCTCGGAGAGGAAGAGCGAAAGCTTTCCCCTTGGGCTGTACAAGGTGGAAAATCTGGCCTCCATCGCCATCTCATTTCTGCTCTTCTTCACCGCCTATGAGATAATCCGGGAGGCGGCTGTAGCCGCTCCACAGGCTCCCCCATATCAGGGATATGCTCTGCTGGCGGTGGCTGCCATCATCCCGCTCCCTTATCTATTCGGCAGCTTTCAAATCCGGGTGGGACGCCAGACGGGATCTCCGAGCCTCATAGCCGACGGCGTTCAGCACAGGGCTGATGTCCTCACCTCGTCCCTGGTCTTCCTGGCCCTGGCCGCCCGGAACACTGGCCTGCCCTTGGACCGGATTGCTGCGGCCATCATAGCCCTGGTGATAGTCAAAGAGGGCTGGAGCATCCTGGTGGACGGCATGCGTGTCCTCCTGGACGCCTCTGTGGACCTCAAGACCCTGGAGAAGATCCGCTCCCTGATAATGCTGGCACCCGAGGTTGCCGGAATCGAGGAGCTGGTGGCCAGGAATTCGGGTCGCTATCTCTTTGTCCAGGCCAGCCTGCTATTCAGAGTATCGGATCTCAGAAGAGCCCATATGGCCGGCAAGCGCATCGAGGCGGAGATAAAAAAGGAGCTGCCCCAGGTGGACCGGGTCACCATTCATTATCAGCCCATCCAGAGGAGCAGTCTCAGATACGCCATTGCCCTGCAGGATGCGAGGGGGGCTTTGAGCGAGCACTTCGGCGAGTCGCCCTTCTTCGCCCTGGTAGATATAGACCTGACGAGGAAGGATATTAGCAGACAGGAGATAGTAGCAAATCCCTACAGCAATCTGGCCAAGGGAAAAGGCTTGAAGGTCTCCCGGTTCTTGTTAGCATACAAGCCGGATATAATCATATGCAAGGAGAGCCTGGCCGGAAAGGGTCCTGGATACGCCTTTGCTGAGGCGGGTGTGGAGATTGCCCAGACTGAGGCGGAGAGCCTGGAGGATCTGGTCAAGAGCCTTGCCGGGACGGATATGGAAATGAAGGGTATGCAGGTGGCGGGGACGCAGGATGCGGATATGCAGAAATGACAATGGAGACAATTGAAGAACTCTTAAATACTAAATCGCATATATGCATAATTATTCAGTGTAGTCATTATCGTAAAATGCGAGGCTTGAGATGAAGGTATGTGTTACTGCAGCAGCGTCAGGCATTGACGCTCCTATGGACCCCAGATTTGGGAGGTGTCCCTTTTTCGTGGTGGTCGACCTGGACAGCATGAACGAGATATCCATTCCCAACGCCAATGTCGATGCAGCAAGCGGCGCAGGAATACAGGCCGCCCAGGAGGTGGCAAGGCAGGGCGTCTCTGCTCTGATAACCGGAAACATAGGCCCCAATGCCATGCAGACCCTATCCGCGGCAAAGATCGATATCTATCAGCATCCGGGGGGGATAGCCGTGAGAGCTGCTTTGGAGGCGTTTCAGAAGGGAGAGCTCTCCAAGATCGAAGCACCATCAGTTTCAGCCCACTCCGGCATGGGCCAGGGAAGGGGTCCCGGCCAGGGAATGGGGCAGGCAAAAGGCGGCAGAGGACAGGGTCAGGGCGCAGGCAGAGGGGGCCGGCAGCAGTGAAGATCTGCGTTCCCACCATGGGGCCTGCGGGCATAGAGGAGGACATCTGCCAGCACTTCGGCCGGGCTCCTACATTCACCATTGTTGACCTGGAGAACGGAGATGTGGCTGTGCTGCCCAATGTGAGCGAGCATATGGGCGGTGTGGGACTGCCCACTGAGACCATCTTCGCCGCCGGGGTGCAGGTGATGATAGTGGGAGGCCTGGGGCCCAAAGCGGTTCAGGCCTTCAGCCAGGCCAACATCGAAGTATTCGTCGGTGCCGCCGGAACGGTCAAGGATGCCATTGATGACTGGAAGTCGGAGATGCTCAGCCGGGCCGATATGGACAATGCCTGCAGGGATCACAAGCATTAGAACCCCATTGTCAGGGTCCATCTCGAGGTAGTCAATTGAAGATATCCATAGCCAGCGGCAAGGGCGGCACAGGCAAGACCCTGGTTGCCACCAGCATCGCTGCATCCCTGGCCCCAACCGTTAGAGCTGCAATAGCTGATTGCGATGTGGAGGAGCCCAATTCCTATCTATTTTTCCCGGACAGGGTCCTATTGGAGCGGAAGGAGTGCCATGTTGCCGTGCCGGTGATAGAGGAAGAGAAGTGCACCCATTGCGGCAGATGCGCCGAGGTCTGCGCCTATCATGCCCTGGCCGTCCTTCCCCAGACAGTTCTGCTCTTTCCGGAGCTTTGCCACGGCTGCGGTGCCTGCAGCATCATCTGCTCGGAGAAGGCCATCAGCGAGAGTTCTCGCTCCATTGGGGAGATATTCCTGGCCCGATCCCCGGGTGTTGAATTGGTCTGGGGCGAGCTGGCTTTGGGCGAGGCCCGGACCACCCCTCTGATCAAGGCGGTGAAAGAGAGGGCGGAAGGAGATACGGTGATAGTGGACTGTCCTCCGGGGACATCCTGCTCCATGGTGGAAGCAGTGCGGGGAAGCGATTTCTGTCTTCTGGTTACCGAGCCCACTCCCTTCGGACTGTACGATCTGAACATCGCCCTCAAGGTTTTAGAGAAGATGAAAATGCCTCATGCCGTTCTGGTCAACAAGAGCGGCATGGGAGACAGGAAGGTTTACGATTATCTAAAGCAGAGGAAGATTCCCCTGCTCATGGAGATCCCCCTGGACAGAAAGATCGCTGAGATATACTCACGGGGAGAGATCTTCCCGGAGAAGATGCCGGAGTGGAAGCCCAGGTTTGCCGCCCTGGTCAGACGGATCGGAGAGATGATATCATGAAGCAGATAGCTGTGGTCAGCGGCAAAGGAGGCACGGGCAAGACCTCCATAGTGGCCTCTTTAGCCGCTCTATCCAGCGGCCGGGCGGTTTATGCCGATTGCGATGTGGATGCTCCCGATCTGCACCTCATCCTCCGGCCCCAGGTGCAAGAGAGCCATGATTTCATTGGAATAAAAAGGGCTTTTATAGACAGCGATAAGTGCGTCCAGTGCGGAAGCTGCCAGGAGTCCTGCCGCTTTTCAGCCATTCAGGACTTCCGGGTGGATCAGGCCCTGTGCGAGGGCTGCGGCGTATGCAAGCTGGTCTGTCCGGCGGAGGCGGTGGAGATGAAAGACTGCCTTGCCGGCCATGCCTACATTTCCGATACCCGCTTCGGCCCTCTGGTCCATGCCGAGCTCTTTCCCGGCGAAGAGGCCTCTGGAAAGCTGGTGGCCATGGTCCGGGAGATGGCTCGCAATCTGGCAGAATTGCGCCATATGGATCTGGTTTTGATCGACGGCTCTCCAGGCATCGGCTGCCCGGTGATAGCCTCCCTGACCGGGGTGGACCTGGCTTTGGTGGCGACCGAGCCCACCATCACCGGGGAGCATGATCTGGAGAGGATTTTAGGCGTGGCGGCTCACTTCGGAATCAAGACATCCATCTGCATCAATAAGTACGACCTCAATCCGGAAGGAGCAGGCCGAATCGAGGCTCTGGCCCAGGAGAGGGGGATAGAAGTGGTGGGAAGGCTGCCCTATCATACCTCGGTGGTGGAGGCCATGGTGGCGGGCCAGGCGGTGGTGGAGAGAGGGGGGCCGGTGGCCCAGGCCATGGCTGAGATGTACAAGAGGCTGGAAGAGATGATCTAAATAGCCTGGTGCGCTTTTTCTCCTACATTCCCTTTTCTCCCACATTCCCTTCTTCTGCCTTATCAGTGGATCGGGCAGGGATCAGGCCTGGCCGGGCCGGGGCGGTGAAGCCCATAGAAAATGATATTTCTCTTCCAAGAGACAAGCCATTGTGAAAGATGGTGAAAGCTGAGGCGAGCCAGCGCAAAAAAAACCTTTGTTGCACTGATGAGGGACAATTGAGCCGGGCTGAGACCGGTCAAATTGGCATGGAGACTATCCAGGCCTATATCAAGGGCGGCATCAAGGCGGCATGGCCGATATGCATCGGCTACATTCCATTAGGGCTTGCCTTTGGCATTCTGGCCCAGAAAGCGGGATTCGATTGGCTTGATATCGGAATCATGTCCGCTATCGTCTTTGCCGGAAGCTCCCAGTTCATAGCGGTCTCCATGCTGGGTGCAGGAGCAGCCCCGCCCTCCATCATTCTTACCACCTTTGCGGTCAATCTGAGGCACGTACTGATGAGCTCTGCCCTGGCGGTTCATCTGCATGGTGTCAGTCGGAGATTTCTATCTTTATTCGCCTACGGGGTGACTGATGAGAGCTTCGCCGTCAATATTGTCAGGTTTCGGGAGGGCGGATGGCATCCCTGCCAGGCCCTGGCGCTTAATCAAACGGCAAATTTCACCTGGATCGCCAGCACCGTCCTGGGAGGATACTGCGGTCAGTTCATAGCGCCGGGGAGCTTCGGCATCGATTATGCGCTCAGCGCCATGTTCCTCTGCCTGCTGGTCTTTCAGCTCCAGGGAAGGATTCATCTCTTGACCGCTGCCCTGGCCGGGCTCCTGGCCACGGCCATCTCCATTTTGTTGCCGGGCAACTCCTTTGTGATCATTGCATCTGTGTTAGGGGCGAGCCTGGGCTTTGCCGTCAAGAGATATGCTCTGCATAGGGGGTGGCTCAATGCTTGAAGCAGAATACGACTTTATATTATTGATAGCGGGAATGGGGCTTGTCACCTATATCCCGCGCTGGCTCCCGCTCTTCTTCCTCTCACAGCGAAAGCTGCCCCAATGGCTGGTTGAGTGGCTGGACCTGATACCAGTAGCCATTCTCAGCGCCCTTATATTCCCTGATCTTTTGGTTGCCGGCAGCCCGCGCCATCTGGATATCCTTCAGCCTAAAGCGATGGTGGCCATTCCCACATTTCTCTTTGCCCTGAAGACCAGGTCTTTGGGGGGAACCGTTCTGGTGGGAATGATGCTCTTCTGGCTGGGATCAAGCCTCCTTTGAAGCTGGCATGAAGCCTTCGAAAAGGGCGTTGCAGCTGTCAGATGTCAATTGACAGGAGAGCGATATCCTGATCCTCAAACCAATGTCGCCAGCCTTGATGATCTTATAAAATCCAAAAAGCTGGAGCTGATGGGAGAGAAAAAGATTGGTCGGAGTAGAGGCGGAGAGGGCTGAGTTGATGGACGCGGTGGTCCTGAATGATTCGCCACTGGTAGGCAGTTCTGCGAGCAGCATCTGCCTGCGCCGGCAATATGGAATCGACCTGATCGCCGCGGCCAGCCATGATGCCAAGAACTCAAAGCGCCTTCATCAGATCATATTTAATCCCGGAGATGTTCTGCTGGTGCAGGGGCCTTCAGCATCCATCTCAGGGATTTTTGAATTGCTGGGCTGCCTGCCACTGAGTGTGATCGTCATATTGGTGGCTATTCCCTTGATAATGTGGTTCTGGCCTTTATCTTCTTCATAACCAGCTTCCTGATCTCTTCAGCAAAGAATACCGTGCTGGATACGGCGAAGATTGTGGCCCAATCATGAAGCGAGAGTTCAACCGTTCCCAGAGCCATCTGGAAGAAGGCCACCTCGGTTGCCGTGAACTGCAGGACTATGGAGGCAGCTATAGCTGCTATCAGATATTTATTGGTAAAGAGGCCTATATTGAATACGGACTTGTCCCGCGACCTGCAGTTGAGGGCATTGAATATCTGGAACATGGCCAGGGTGGTAAATCCCAGAGTCTGAGCCCGGTGAATGTCCCCTCCATTCAGCTCGCTGGTGAACACCCAAATAGTCCCGGCCGCCATGAAGGCTGCCACAAATAAAACATTCTTTAGAATATCCATGTTGATGATATTTGCCTTGGGATCTCTGGGCGGCTGGTCCATGACATCCTCTTCTTTGGGCTCCATGGCCAGATTGATCACCAGAAGGCCGTCTGTCACCAAATTGACCCACAGGATCTGCACCGGAGTGAATATGAGCACATTTATGGCCAGGAAGATAAGAGATACCAGTATGGTGAGGATCTCTCCCGCATTTGTGCTGATGAGATATTTTACCACCTTTCGAATGTTCTCGAATATGACCCTGCCCTCCTCCACTGCGTTCACTATGCTCTGAAAGTTGTCGTCCGTCAGAATCATATCTGCGGTCTCTTTGGTCACATCCGTCCCGGTTATGCCCATGGCTATGCCGATTTCGGATGCCTTGAGTGCAGGAGCATCATTGACCCCATCTCCGGTCATGGCCACGATATGGCCCATTCTCTGCAGCGATTGAACTATGCGGTGCTTATGCTGGGGGGAGACGCGGGCGAAGACCGATGTATCCTGGATCAGTGCGTCAAGCTTTTCATCGCTCAGGCTGTCCAGCTCCGAGCCGGTAAGAACCCTGGAGCCTTCCTCGTAGATTCCAATCTCCCTGGCAATGGCCTGTGCGGTTATCTTATGATCTCCCGTGGCCATGGTCACCTTGATCCCCGCCCTCTTGCACAGCTTCACCGATCTTATGGCCTCGGGCCTGGGTGGATCGATCATCCCCGAGAAACCGGCGAATATGAGTTCAACCGGCCCATCGCTCTTAAAACGCTCCATGTCTTGGAGCTTAATGGGAGCATAGGCCAGGGCCAGGACCCTAAGTGCCTCTCCTGCCATATCCGAGCTGGCGGCCAGGTAATCCTTCTTATCCTCCTCAGTCAAGGCCCTTGTCTCACCCTTATCCAGAACATGGGAGCACATATCCAGGATCGTCTCAGGCGCTCCTTTAAGAAAAGCCAGAGCTTCTCCGGAATCGGTGCGGTGAAATGTGGCCATGTATCTGTTCTTGGGATCGAAAGGTATCTCCTCTATTCGGGGCAGGCTCTCTTCCAGTTGGCTCTTTTTTAAGCCTGCCTTTGCCGAAGCTACCACCAGGGCCCCCTCTGTGGGGTCTCCCAGAATCTCCCACCTGTCCTCTTTATCGGATTTAAGTGAGGAATCGTTGCAGAGGGCAGCGATCTTGAGGAACATGTCCAGGCTTCGGTCCTCCGATACAGTCAAGGGCGAGCCGGCTATCTCAAAGCCGCCCTGGGGCTGAAATCCCACCCCGGAAACATCGACCATGCGGCCGGCCAGGAATATCTTTTGGACCGTCATCTGGTTGGTGGTCAGGGTCCCGGTCTTATCGGTGCATACTGCAGTTATCGATCCCAATGTCTCCACCGCATCAAGCTTGCGGATGATGGCATTGCGGCTGGCCATGCGGCTGACTCCCACCGCCAGTACCACGGTTATGGCCGCCGGAAGGCCCTCAGGGATGGCAGAGACGGCCATGGCCAGGGTGAAGAGGAATAGCTCGATCAACTCAAAACCGCGCCATATTCCCACGATCAGAGTCAAGCTGCTGGCAATGAGGGCCAGGATCATCAGCTTCTTTGAGAGATCAAGAGTTCGCCTCTTGAGGGGGGTCTTTGCCTTCTCCGTTTTGCTGATCTGTTGGGCGATCTTTCCCATCTCGCTCTTCATTCCGGTGGCAAAAACAGCGGCTTTGCACCTTCCCTGAGTGACCACAGTCCCGGCGAAGATGATGTTGTCTTTTTCAGCAATGACCAGATCTCCCTGAAGAGTATCGATTCTTTTCCTTGCCGGCACCGACTCTCCGGTGAGCATGGATTCGTCAATCTCTAGATTTGCCTCTTCAATGATGCGTGCATCGGCGGGAACTTTTGCGCCTGCTTCAAGGAGGATTATATCCCCGGGAACAACCTCCCGGGACTTGATGCGCATCTCCTGGCAGCTCCCCTTCTCCGGGCAGTCCCTCAAGACCCTGGCTTCGGCAGACGCCTGGGATCTCAAGGCCAAAATGGCCTCTTCTGCCTTGTATTCTTTAAAAAATCCCAGGGCGGTGTTGATGCAGATCACGGCGATTATCACCGCTGCATCAATCGTCTTGTCTGCCAGGAAAGAGATGGCAGCAGCCAGGCTGAGCACTGCTATAAGAGGATTTCTCACCTGCTCTATGAGCAGGCCCAGCTTGCTCATCTTCTTGCCCTCTTCCAGCTCATTGGGCCCGAGAGCCTTGAGTCGTCTGGAAGCCTCATCCGAATTAAGGCCCCTGAAGCTGCTATCCAGCCTCTCCAGAGCCTGCTCAGCGCTCAAAGCATGCCATCTGTTCTCAGATTCAAGAGCCATATGTGCCCCACCCCGATATCGTCATTTATCCTCAATAAGATCTGCCCCTGAGCAAAGTCCCTATAGATATGCTTCAGTTGCATATCTGCGCATCATTCTGTGGCTGTTAAAGAAAGAGGCTATCATGCCGATTGAATTCTTCATCATCCTCATCCAATAATCTCTTCTCTGGTAGAACATGGGGATGATTATATACTCAAGCTTGCTGTAAAAATCTTCGATCTCCCTCTTTCGAGCCATCTCAAAGGAGATATCTTCCCCCGGCTCAGGCCCGATGGACCAGCCTGTGACTCCTTCTATCCAGCCCTCAATCCACCAGCCATCTAGGACGCTGAAGTTGACCACCCCGTTATGCGCCGCCTTCATGCCGCTTGTCCCCGAGGCCTCCTGCGGGGGAAGAGGGGTATTGAGCCAGACATCTGCCCCAGAGACCATTTTGGCTGCCAGCTGCATATCGTAGTCCTGAAGATATGCGATCTTGATCTCATTGTGCAGAATATCCATGATTTCAAAGACCCTCTGGATGGCCTTCTTGCCTTCTTCGTCCCGGGGATGGGCTTTTCCTGCCAGCACAATCTGGATGGTGCCCTTATGGTTGGCCCTTCTGAGCCGGTCGAGATCCGAGAAGAGAAATGATGTCCTCTTATACATAGTGGCTCTTCTGGCAAATCCTATGGTCAGGGATTCGTCATCCATATCCGCATCTGTCTCCCGGTTCACCTGATCTATAAGATCCCTCTTTGCTCCCATATGCGCCTTCCAGATCTCTTCATCAGGGCAGCCATTGACCCGGAGAAGCATCTCAGGCTCATTGGCCCAGCCGGGCATGTATTTATCGAATAACTTCTGCAGGCACGGACAGGTCCAGGTGAAGGAATGGACGCCATTGGTGATGGAGTGGATCTCATAGCCTGGAAACATATCCATGGATGTGGCCCTATGCCTTTTGGCAACGCCATTTATGTAATTGGAGAGATTGAGAGCCAGACCGGTCATATTCAGCCTGTCGGCGCCTGCCAGCTTTTTCAGCACATCTATCTCAATAAAGTCGCCCAACAAATCTCTAACCAGAGAATAATCGAATTTGTCATGCCCTGCCTGGACCGGAGTATGGGTAGTGAAGATGCAAAGATCCTTGACTGCTTCTGCATCCATACCATATCGCTTCAGCAGCTCCAAGGTCAGCAGGCTTGATTGTCCTTCATTCATATGATATTTTCTGATCTCAGTGCCCATGGCCTGCAGAATTCTCACGCCGCCGATTCCCAGGACCATTTCCTGCTTTAGTCTGTAGCTGTCGTCTCCGCCATAGAGATGATCCGTAATTGTCCTGTCGTCAGAGCGGTTTGCCTCCAGATCGGTGTCCAGAAAGATCACCGGTACAGCTCCTCCGGTAGGGCTCTGCTGATTATAGATCCAGGCGCCGACCCTGACATCTCTATTCTGGATCTGAACTGTTGCCTCTGCCGGCCATCTCACCAGGAGATGAGAGGGATTCCACGGCACCGAATGCTCAATCTGTTCCCCTCTTAGACCAAGCTCCTGGCGGAAGTATCCATGTCTGCTGATGAGGGTTACTGCGATCAGAGGTAGTTTAAGGTCGGCGCTGGACTTTATGGTGTCTCCTGCCAATGTCCCAAGCCCGCCAGCATATGTGGGAATATCGCTCAGCAGGCCGATCTCCATGGTGAAATAAGCAATGCTTTTTTTCCTCAGGCTGGCGGCTATAAAGGGAGGTTTGCCGAGGATTCATTATATATTGCTGAAAATCCTGTCATATATAGTCCAGCTATTTGATCCTTTAAAGCCTTTTCGTGAAATGGAGCAGCAAAAAGAGCGGAATAGGCAGACGGACTGAAGATAGAACCGACATTCAGAAGCTATACCTCTTCCTGTAATGTTTTTCGCATTTCCTATTCTTCCTATCAAAGCGAATGCTGCCGGAAAAGTTCATAGAGCGGCTGGGCTTGATGCCCTGAACATCGATATTGCATTTACATCAGGATCTTGAGCCAAAAAGCACTGCCAGCCTCTTCAGGACCGAAAGTCTTATCGATATCGGCAGCATTATTACCTGGCAAGGCAAGCTAATTTGCTGGGAGGAAAAAGATATGCCCGAATTTGCCAATCCCTTTTCCGGTCTGGCCAATGACCGCAAACTGACCCAGGAAGAGCTGATAAGAGCGGTTCGATATATGGTGGCAGCGGAGTACGAGGCAGTTCAGCTATACATGCAGCTGGCAGAGTCAACGGAGAGCAAGCTGGCCAGGACGGTGCTGGTGGAGATAGCCGATGAGGAGAGGGTGCACGCCGGAGAGTTTCTCAGGCTGCTCAAGGAGCTGGCTCCCGAGGAAGAGGAGTTGTATCAAGAGGGATATGAAGAGGTAGAAGAGATAATAGAAAAACAAAAGAAATAAAATATATTTTCTTT
>CALMJN010000449.1 GCA_937864385.1 uncultured Methanosarcinales archaeon
CCTCCTTCAGGTCGCTTTTCTCTAAGATGCCCTCACTATGGTCCCGCTGATGGCGATGAAGAACAGGACTGAGAACAGCGCTCCCAAGACCCTCTCCAGTATGAATGCCTTCTTCATCCATGAACGGGAGCGACCCTCGATTTTGGGCAGGGGCGGCGGGTCGATGAAGAACTTGGTGCCGGATAAAAAGACGGTGACGCTGTAGCCCAGTATGTCGGTGAGGTCGCCGTCCAACTCCTGTAATCCTGGATTTCGCGCAACTGTTCACCATTCATATGCGTTCTTGTCACTATTCGATATCGCTTTAGCCGGATTAATGTCTTCCTGTGTCCAGGATCAAAGCTGGATTGAGGCGATTGAGCTGCATCATTAAAATAATCTCACCTGTAGAGTTCCCAATTCGAGACTGGTGATGCACAGGTTCCAGGCAAGCCTTAATAAGCTTTTAGGCAGTTAAAAGAATATCGTGGGCAGATATTTAATACCAACTGAGAACTGGCTGATTGCCCTACTCCTGGCGATCTTCATCGTCCTCATGGCACCCGCATCATCCCAGGAGGAAGTGGATTTAGCCTCATCCCCTCAAATCACAGAGCCATCTCCTGCTTCTCTTCCAGGTACTACTGTCCAGGCTCCTGATAGCATTCAGAAGGCCATAGATGCGGCCAGGCCGGGAGATCTCTTGGTCGTGGAGAGCGGTGTATATCATGGTTCGATAAATATAAGCAAGACCATATCCCTGATCGGAAGAGATACCGGCAGCGGGCCGCCGGTGATTGACGGGGACGGCAACGGCAGCGCGGTGATTCTATCCTCAGATGGAATATATCTGGAGGGCTTTAAAATAATCAATTCCAGCCGGAGGGAAGTAGATGCCGGTCTGAAGCTGATTTCAAACAAAAATGTCCTCAGAGATAATGTCGTGGCTCAAAACAATGCAACGGGAATCTTATTGTCCGGCTCGATGGATAACCAGATCATAAACAATACCATCATGGAAAACGGCCTTCACGGCATATCCCTCGACAACAATTCATCGCAAAATAAAATATCCCTGAATTTAATTAAAGGAAATAACGGCAGTGCAATTGCACTCTGGAACAACAGCGACGGGAATCTCCTGGAGGATAACGACCTATCCTCAAATCAATTGGGCATAAGCCTCTGGGATGGCTGCGATCGAAATCTGATTCTGAGAAATAACGCCAGTGCCAATGCCTTTAGTGGAATTCAGATCTATAAAAGCATGGAAAACACAATAGCCGAGAATATTGCAGCATCGAACAACTATTCCGGAATTGCCTCCGTCTCCTCAATGAAAAGCAGGATCATGGACAATAATCTGA
>CALMJN010000450.1 GCA_937864385.1 uncultured Methanosarcinales archaeon
AAGGTTCTGTCTCTCCTTGAATATAAAAATCAAAGTAATCAAGCCTAACAATATAGTATAAGACAGAATCCTTAGCAACCCCGCATCTGTGAAATAAAATATTAACAAAATCACCGGTGTCAGAAACAATATTCTTATTTTTTTAAATATAATTAAATGGCTTTAAGCCGCCGCCCTATCACGATCGTTAATGGTTATTTTGTATCCACAAGGTTGAAATGCCTTCACACCAGAAGGCAGGCCGGATTATGATAAACCGGATACGGAAGAGCTTTGTCACTGCCGAGGAGTGCAAGCATGGAGGCAAAGTGCAGGATGCGGCGTTGATCCTGGGCAGGGAGCCCCTGGACTTCTCCGCCAATATAAATCCATTGGGCCATCCCCCACTGGAGGATCTGATTTTAAAAGAGGTCAGGAATATCGCCCACTATCCGGATAATAGCTATCGGAAATTTCGTCGCGCCGCTGCAAAATTCGTGGATGTAAATGAGGAGTGCATTGTGCCGGGAAACGGCTCCTCGGAGCTGATCCGGCTCATGGCCGAGGCCTGCCTGGAAGAGGGAAAGCTGGCCCTGGTTCCCACTCCATCCTTCGGCGAGTACACCAACCAGTCTCTGCTGGCCGGGGCGGATGTGCTGAAAGTGGCCATAGCGGAGGACGGGCTTCCACTCCTGGAGGGCGGCCCACTGGAGAAGGCGGACCTGCTCTTCCTCTGCAATCCCAATAATCCTACGGGAAGGCTTCTCTCAGCCGATCGGGTTAAGGATCTGGCGGACAGATGCGAGAGGGCGGAGACCTTTCTCTTGGTGGACGAGGCCTTTATCGAGCTCTCCGAGCCGGAGGAGAGCATAGCCTCCCTGGCTCCAAAGAGGGAATATCTGTTTGTGATGAGGTCGCTGACCAAGTCCTTCGGGGTTCCGGGGCTTCGCCTGGGATTTGGGGTGTGCAACGCCCGCTTCTCCCGTATTCTCAATCTGGCCAGAGTTCCCTGGTCCATAGGCTCCATAGCCGCTGCGGCGGGAGAGCATCTGCTGGGCTGCTGGGATCATCTGGAAAGCTCGAGGCAGGTCATCAAGAAGGAGATCGCCTATCTTGAAAACGCCCTGCAGGATCTGGGGCTGGAGCCCCTGAAAAGCCAGGTCAACTTTATACTGGTCAATATTGAGGCCAGCGGCCTTGCATCCGACCTTCTGGCGGAGAAGACCATGCGGCAAGGGGTGCTGGTGCGGGACTGTCAGTCCTTTGGCCTGGGCAAGGGCTACATCCGGGTGGCGGTCCGGAATAGAGAGGAGAACCAGCAGTTGATTGAGGCGCTCAAGAAGGCCATCTCATGCAGAGACTGAACTGCGAGAGATTTCCCTGCCACAGCCTGGATCAGGACTGCTCCCTCTGCTTCTGCCCCTTTTATCCCTGCGGGGATGAAAGGACGGGCGGAAGGATGGTGGAGGGAGCCTGGGACTGCCGCTCCTGCTCTATCATCCACCGCCCCGAGGTGGCAGCTATGGTTCTTGACGGCTTGATGAAGGGCGAAGCCCTGGAATCGGTCTGGAAGAAGCTGGAGGCGCTGCTCTGATCCGGGTGGGATGGGCTTGATGATGATAGATGAGGCCCTGGCTGTATTTCTTCTGGCGGCGGCCTACGATATACTCTTAGGGGAGATGCCGGCCAGGATTCATCCCGTGGTCTGGATAGGCAGGCTCATCTCCTTCCTGCGCCTCAGGTTCCCGGCCAGCAAGATAGGTGGCATGGCTTTAGCCCTGGTTGTGATAGCTGTAACAGTTCTCTCCGGCCACCTGCTGGTGATGGCAGCAGGATATCTTCCCCTCCTGCCCCTGCTGCTCTCCGCCTTCCTGCTCAAGTCCACATTCGCCATGCGTTGCCTGCTTCAGGTATCCAGCGATATCGGCAGAGCGATCGAAGAGGATATGGAGCAGGCCAGGTCCATGCTGCCCGCCCTGGTTGGCCGGGATACGGCATCGCTCTCCCAGGGCCAGGCCAGCTCGGCGGTGATCGAGTCGCTATCTGAAAACTATGTGGACGGCATCCTCTCACCCATCTTTTATTATGTCCTCTTCTCCCCCCTGGGCCTGGGGCTGGAGGCGGCACTGGCCTTCAAGGCGGTCAGCACCATGGACTCCATGGTCGGCTACAAGACCAAAGGGCTCAAAGAGGTCGGATTTGCCGGGGCAAGGGCAGACGACCTTCTCAATTTCATTCCCGCCCGGCTCTCTATATTTCCCATTGCCCTGGCCCGGCCTCTCCGGGCCGGTGCGGCTCTGAGGGCCGCCTTCCGCTACCACGACCGCACCCCCAGCCCTAACTCCGGCTGGCCCATGGCCGCCTGCGCCGGGGCGCTGGGCCTGAGGCTGGAGAAGCCTGGAGGCTATGTGCTGCTGGATGAGGGAGAGGAGCCCCGGACCAGCGACGTGCCCCGCGCCATTGGCCTGATTCAGAGGGCCATTTTCCTTATCCTGGCGGCGGCATTGTTGATCCTCTATTCAGCATAATGTTTATCCCATTCAAGAGAAGAATGAGTTTGAATGGAAACTATGGGAGATCTTCTGGAGAGGATTTGCGAGTTTGCCTCACATGAGATGACCAGAGAGGGGGCAAAAAAGGCATTCGGCTGGAATGCTTACAGCATCGATGTCAGGAATGTAAAGAAGATCGAGCTGGGCCAGATGACCTGCCAGGCCTGCGAGGTCTGCCTGGAGACGTACCGGTTCGGGCTCACCGTGAACGAGCTCGTCGGCTCGCTGCAGGCGGCGAACGTGGTGCACCACGCCGGTTCCGTGGTTTCCGGCGGCGCCAGCCTGCCGGTGCAGGCGGGCGAGTTCCTGGCCGACCGCGACGAGGTCGCGCAGCTCGTGGTGGCCGTGCACGAGGGCCGGCCCGTGTACCTGCAGGACGTGGCGCAGGTGCGCGCGGGTCCCGACCAGCCCGAGCAGTACGTCACCTTTGGCACCGGACCGGCGGCCGCGCAGCGCGGAATCGAGTTCGCGGGCACGGCGCCGGCCGTGACCATCGCGGTTTCGAAGAAGCCCGGCGAGAACGCCATCGACGTCACCCGCGCGGTGACCGAGCGCGTCGAGCTGCTGCGCGGCACCTACATCCCGGACGGCGTCGAGGTCACCGTCACCCGCGACTACGGGGTCACCGCGAACGACAAGGCGCAGAAGCTGATCCAGAAGCTGATGTTCGCCACCGCCTCGGTGGTGCTGCTGGTGTGGCTCGCGGTGGGCTGGCGCGAAGCAGTGGTCGTCGGCGCGGCCGTGGTGATCACGCTCGCGGCGACGCTGTTCGCGTCCTGGGCGTGGGGCTTCACCATCAACCGCGTGTCGCTGTTCGCCCTGATCTTCGCGATCGGCATCCTCGTC
>CALMJN010000451.1 GCA_937864385.1 uncultured Methanosarcinales archaeon
GATGGAGCCTTGGTTACACTTATTCAAGGACACTGCTCCATAGTACCGGAAGTTTCAGTGATGAGACGATCAACAGGGGCGAATGGTTCCCGGCCAGTTATGACAAACCACACGACCTGGTTGCCACATTCAATTTCTTGTTCTCCAGGCGCTTCAGTTTCTCGGCCAATTATAACTACAGCACAGGAAGGCCTATTACTTATCCGGTTGCAACTTACTACATGGGAGATATCCTGATGGTTCATTATTCCGACAGGAACAAATACAGGATCCCCGACTACATGAGACTTGATCTCTCTGTGAAGCTGAGCGGCAACCTGCGGTCAGACAAGATTGCCAACCCTCACTGGATCTTTTCTGTGTACAACCTGCTGGGCAGGCAGAACGTATACTCTATTTATTTCAGGAACGAAAATGGCAGGATTAACGGATATAAACTGTCGGTTTTCGGGCAGGCGATTCCGTCGCTGAGCTTCAATTTTGATTTTTAAGGAAATGGGAAAGCTTTACATATTTATTATACTGCCGGTCATTCTGATTATTTCGGGATGCATCACCAGCTTTGTGCCGGAAACGGATGAGGATCCCAATCTGCTTGTGGTTGAGGCAATGATAACCGATCAGGCTGATGCCTTCTCAATCAGACTTTCCAGATCGATGCCTCTTGGCGAAAGACTCGAGGGAACCATCATCGGCGTCGTTAAGGATTTCCACACGGAATCCCTGCAGACCCCCGTTCGGCCCTTTGCCCTGATCTATGCGCGCGACGCCGGACAAATGTTCATCCGCATCCGCTCCGGGAATCCCGCCCCGATCCTCGAATCCATCGAAGCCCAAGTCCGCAAAATCGTTCCCAACGATCCCTTCGTTTACCGGTTTCTGGATCAGTCCCTTGACCGGCTTTATCAAGTCGACCAGGTGACGGGGACGCTCGTCGTCTCCGCGGCCGGCCTGGCCCTCCTGATCTCCTGTCTGGGCTTATATGGCCTGGTTTCCTACCTGGCCGAGCAGCGAACCAGAGAGATCGGCATTCGCAAAGCGATGGGCGCTTCAACGAGTCGAATCGTCAGGGATTTTCTGAGCGATATTTTAGCGAGCGTTCTGATCGCCTGGGCGATTTCGATCCCGTTGTCCTATGAGATCACCCGTCAGAGGAACCTGCAGAGGCGGAACATCAAGGTGGTACAGGAGACACGCCACTTCGATGAGATCAGGAATATAACCGTATCCATCCGGAGCAAGGTGGGGGCGCACGACTACCGCTACTTCCCGGAGTGCGATCTGGCCGTTCTCCGCATAGCCTCCTGGGTACCGGAGATCCGGGCTGCTCTGCCGGAGCTGCCCGATGCCAAGAGGGAGAGGTTTGTCCGGCAGTACGGCCTGACCGATGATCATGCTAAATCTCTGACCTCCGAGATCAAGGTGGCCAACTTCTATGAAGCCGTAGCAGCGCGGGCAGCGCCCAGGCTGGCGGCGGTGTGGATCGCCGATGTGCTCAAGGGGGAGCTGAACTACAGGGATCTCACCATAGAGAGCTTCAAAGAGGAGCATATGGCCGAGATAGTGGGGATGCTGGAGAAGAGCCAGATCACCGAGGACGGAGCAGTGCAGATCATAAGGGCGCTGCTGGATAAGAAAGGCAGCTCTCCCAGCGAGATCGTGAAGTCGCTGGGCCTTGGCAAAGCAGAGGACGATGCGGTGCAGAAGGCCGTCCGCGAGGCGGTGGCGGAGTGCGGCGCGGCGGTTGCGGACTATCGGGCGGGAAGCGAGAGGGCTCTGAACTTCATAGTGGGCCAGGTGATGAAGAAGACCCGGGGAAAGGCGGATGCGGGCGAGGTGCACCGGCTGGTGAAGGCGGAGGTGGAGAAGGGCTTAGCTTTCGGTTTTTTCCCGGGCAGAAGAGTTTTCCAGTCATTTTTC
>CALMJN010000452.1 GCA_937864385.1 uncultured Methanosarcinales archaeon
GAAGATCTATATCATTCTTTTTTACATCTTAAGAATAATTCGGATTACATGTGTTAATTATTTAATTTGGTTAACGAAAAGTCTTAAGTATCATAGAATAATTAGTACGATTCGTGTATTAATACAGATTCAGGGCGACCTCAAAGGCCCGCCGATCTGAAATGCAAAAATTGGAGGAAGATGAATGCATAATGGCAATTTGTTGAATAGATCGATGCTAATATTATTAATATGCTCTATATTTTTTATGAGCTTCACTGCAATGGCTTCCTATCCCAAGACCATCACCGATACCCAAGGTCGGGAGATCACTTTGGATAAGCCCCTGGAAAGGATAATCACCCGATCTCCGGATGAGGCCAGAACTGTGATTGCCATGGGCTACGGCGATAAGCTGATTGCAGGCGAGCAGGCCACCAAGTCCTGCCTCTGCCCCATGACCTTCGACAACACCGCCGAAGGATGCATTGACTGCTTTGAGAGCATCATCGAAGGTCGAATGCCCGATCTCCCCGAGATCAGCACCAGATATGATATCTATTTTGAGAAGATCGCCGCTCTTAAGCCGGATCTGATCTTCTGCGGAAATCTTAAGGATGCCGAGGCTTTTGAGGACAAGATCGGCTGCCCGGTGGTGGTGCTGGGCGGACAGGGCTGGAACTTCGGAGAAGACGGCTATTACAACAGCATCCGTGTGGCCGGCCAGGCTCTGGATGCCGAAGACAAGGCAGATGAACTGATCGCCTTTGCCAAGGGCAAGGTGGAAATGATAGAATCAGTAACAGATGATCTGAAGCCTGAAGACAGGCCCAAGGTCTACTTTGCCTCACGCGGAGCTGGAGCCGGATTCTATGATCCCAAAGAGGGCAGGGACTTCACCAGAACCGAGCCCAAGTATGATCCACTGAGCATGGCGGGCGGCTTCAATATCGCCTCAGAGATAAACGGCTCGACCATCAACGTGGCTTTGGAGCAGATCATTGCCTGGAATCCTGACTATATATTCATATCCAACAGCGATGCTGGAAACAACACCGGCCTGGACTTCATCAAGAACAGCCCGGAGCTGTCCTCCATAAATGCCATCAAGAACGGCAATGTCTACAATTGCTTCTATCCCCACTGCCGAGGCACACCCCCGGACAGGAACCTCTTGAACATGATGTACATGGCCAAGGTGCTTCATCCGGAGGAGTTCAAGGATCTTGACCTGGAAAAAGAGGGCAATGAGATATTCAAGGTCTTCCTGGGAGTGGACGGCGTCTTTACCGAATATGCCGACTATCTGGTCTGGCCCAGAGAGTACCTGGACCGACTGAAGTAGGGATGTTCTTCATGCCAGGAATCATCAATTGGGACGAGCTGTGGAAGGCCACTCATGCCAACGGCTTTGGTCATCACGGCAAGGACCTGGCTGCCCACTGGGACAGCCGGGCCGAGTTGTTCAATAAAAGGGTCATGAAGAACAGAGAGAGGTCTGAGAGCCAGGTGGCCTTCCTCGGTCTCTCTTCCAGCGAGACTGTGCTGGATGTGGGAGCCGGCACCGGGCGGCTGGCTCTGCCCATAGCCCGCCGGGCCAAGAGCGTCACCGCTCTTGATCAATCGGCAGGGATGCTCTCCTGCCTGCGGGAGAACATGGCCGCCGAAGGCCTGGAAAACATCCGCTGCATCCATAGAAGCTGGCAATCTGTCTCCTTAGATGAGCTGGAACCTCACGACGTGGTCCTATCCTCCAACTCCCTGGGCGTCTATGACCTGAGAGATGCCCTGGCCAAGATGGACTCCCTGGCCAAGAGGGCGGTGTATATCTTCACCTTTGTCGACGGCAAGAGGGATGACGGCTTAAGGGATTTTTTGAGGAAGGGCAAAGATGGCAGGGATGGGGAGCTCGGCAGGCACAAGAGGCACGAGGCCGGCCCGGCCGGGTACCTCATGATGTACAATCTGCTCGCTGATATGGGCATTCTCGCAGATATCAGGATAACGCAATGGCATTCTACAGAGCACTTCTCAAGCCTTGATGAGGCTGTGGCGGAGTGGAAGCAGATGTATGAGGTGCCAGTCGAGAAGGAGCCTGACCTGCGGGTGTTCATCTCCCAAAGGCTGGTGGAGGATGAAATTGGATTAAGCATGCATCGCCATCATAAGCAGGCCCTGATCTCCTGGCAGAAAGGCGAGAATCTACCCGCCTAGGAGGACAGGTCGATGGTTTCCATTTCCGTTCTGGCCGGATCGGCTCTCTTACTGGCACTTTTAGCCTCATCCATCCGGGTGGTAAGGCAGTACCAGCGGGCGGTTATATTTCGCCTGGGAAAGATCAGAAAGGAGAGAGGACCGGGCCTCTTTGCCCTCATTCCCTTGATGGACAAAATGGTGCGAGTGGACATGAGGGTGAGAGAGCTGGATGTTCCCAAGCAGACGGTGATATCCCGTGACAATGTTACTCTGGAGGTGGATGCGGTCATCTATTACAAGGTGGTAGAAGCCACTAAAGCCATCATCGAGGTGGAGGACTTCGAGGCAGCCACGCTTCTTCTGGCACAGACCACCCTCAGAGACATCCTGGGCCAAAATGAGCTGGACACCATCCTCTCCGATAGGGATGACCTCAACAAAAGGATCAAGGACATACTGGACTCGACCACCGAGCCCTGGGGCATGCATGTGGTGATGGTCACCATGAGAGACGTATCCCTGCCCGAGAACATGCTCCGCGCCATTGCCCGGCAGGCAGAAGCGGAGAGGGAGAAGAGAGCCCGCATAATTCTGGCGGAGGGCGAGTTTCAGGCCTCCAAGATGATGAACGAGGCAGCCGATATGTACGAGAACAAGCCCAGCGCTCTCAAGCTGCGCGAGTTCCAGACTCTTACCGAGATCGCCAAGGAGAAGAACCTGATTGTGGTCTCCACTGGATCTGGTGACGGGCATAATTCAGACCTTCCCCTTCTTATGGGGCTGGCCAAGGCGGCTGCGGGAAATAAATGACCAGCTTTCGGACGCTCTTCTTCCGCGGCAAGCCCGGCGCGCCGATCATCTTCAGGTCCACCGCGGAGTGAGCTGACCCCCGGGGCCGCCGCCTTTCGAGGCCGGCGATCGCACCGGGCCACGACGAGCCGCTGAGGCCCGCACGGGCTTGAGCGTGCTGGACATACGGTCGTGCGGTGAGAATCGCACGACCGTTTTCTTTGGCTCGCGAGCCTGCGGTGCGCATAAAAAAACCCCGCGACGTCGCCGTCGCGGGGCCTGTCATCGGTCGATCCGGGTCGATTACTTCGACATCGACTTCTGGAACATGCGATCGATCTTCTCGTTGCTCGCGTCGCAGCACTGCTGGCTGGCCTGCGCGGCCGAGAGAGCCTGGTTCGCCGTGTTCTGGGCGGCGGTCGCGGTCTGCGAGGCCGACGCGGCCGAGCGGCTGGCGCCGTCGATCGCGGTCTTGTTGGCATCGACCTCGGCCTGCAGCTTG
>CALMJN010000453.1 GCA_937864385.1 uncultured Methanosarcinales archaeon
GAATCATCGATAGTAATATGAAATACCTTGAGATAATATCGGAACAGAATGAACTGAGGAGAAGAGAACATGGAAAGGAAAAAGTGGGTTAGACTATTGAGTCTTAACTTGGGCATTGCCGCCGCTAACATAATAGTCTTTTCTCCCGGATTGATCGGACTGGAATTGGGCGCCAGTGCATTAGCTGCAGCCTCAGGAAGCACAATCATCTTCTTAAGCTGGGCCGGGCTGTTTTATGGAAACTATAAGCTCCTTTCTGAGCCGGAAAACCCAATTTCAGTCAATCAAATCAGTACGGTGGAAGGTTATATCGGAGCCCTTAATGATCAGCGAGATCTCAAAACATTCGAAAAGAATATTGAGCTCTTGCTCGATCAGATTGAGCGGCTGCAAAAAAAGAATAAAACCATCCGTGATATCCTTCTGCAGATATTCCGTGCCTCGGAGATCGCTTACAAGAAGTTTGATGCCGTCATCGCCGAGGTGGAGAAGATATTCTTCATGAATATCCGAAGCATCCTCAACAAATTGAATGCATTCGATGAAGACGACTACAATTTCGTTAGAAGTAGACATGAAGCGGGAGCCTTTTCAGAGCAGTTTATGGAGGAAAAATTAAAGGTCTATTACGAATATATAAAATTTGTAAATGCTGCCACTGAAGATAATGAACAGATCCTGCTGAAGCTGGACAAGCTCCTGCTGGAGATTTCTGGCTTGAATAGCATAGAGAGCGGCGAATTAGAGCAGATGGCGGGCATGATCGAGATCGATAATCTGATCAAACAGGCAAAATATTACAAGAATTCAGGGTAGGAAATAAGCATGATAGACGAGAGCAATAAGAAGGTACTTTTAGCGACAGGCGTAATAGCCTTTGCGGTATTTCTCTTGGTTTATTTTGGATACACATCGCTTGACGGTGATAAATCTGGTGGCATCGGTTCCGCTGCTAATTCTCTGGAAAACATCATCAAAGACATCGATGTGACCGCTATTGCGCATAAGAGAATCCCGGTTGAAATCAACGGCACAGACCTGAAAGATGTTCTGCCCGATATCTCCAAATATCCTCCACAGGTGAGGAGCAGTACATCCAGCTACATTGAAATATTTTCCTCAACAGAAAAGGCGGGGAGCGGTACCGACGGCTGGCTGACGGAAGTGGCCAGAGATTTCAATAACGCGAAGGTGATGATCGACGGCAAACATGCATCGGTAATGCTCAGAGGAATCGCTTCCGGTCAGGGTGCTGATTATATCACTTCTAAGAAGCATTTACCAGACGCCTACACTCCGTCCAATGAACTCTGGGTGGAGATTATCGTCTCCCGGGGGATCAAAGCCGAATTGGTGC
>CALMJN010000454.1 GCA_937864385.1 uncultured Methanosarcinales archaeon
ATAAGTTTTCCCCAGGTTTCATTTGGGCTTGTCATCTCCTTGCTGCTCTTCGAGCAACTTCCTTACTGTTTCGGCATGGGGGCTTTCTATTCCTCTTCTTCTAGCTCCTCCGCCAGGACCACTTCCAGCGCACTCTGCCGCCATTGGGGTCAGCGGCTCTGATCCGTCAGAGTCTTGCTGCCATGTTTTAAATATCAAGAATGACAAGCAGTATCTATGTGCAAGAGCACAGAGAAGATCCAGGAGCTCCCTTACGATCTGCAAGATCCCGATGAAGACAGAGAAATCACACGGGGCCTGATGAGGCTCTCCGAGAGGGCTTTAGCCCCTCTTCTAGAAAAAGAGCCTGATATCTATACCGTAGAGGATCTGAAGGTTAGATTCAGGTAGCAATGCCCGTGCCCGGAGTGCCCAAAGGAAGCATAGTATTAGTTCACTTCCCTTTTACAGATCTAAGCTCCACAAAGCTGAGGCCTGCCTTGGTCCTCTATGAAGGATATCTGGATGTGACCATAGCGCCCATGACCACCCAGCGCCCAGATCCACCGCTGCCATCGGATTTGTTGATACGCAAAGCCGCGACCTCCTTTAAGGCAACAGGACTGAAGAAGGAGTCCTGGCTATTGATCGATAAAATAGCAACCTTGGAGAAGATGTTCATCGAAGGCATACTGGGAAGAGCGGATGACGATCTCAAGAGGGCGGTCAACGCGAAAGTAGCTGAATGCTTGATGTTCAACGATATCCCTCCCCAAGGCGGTGCAGATAGTACCAGGACATAGCAGGCCTCGCTCTCGATGCGCTCTTTTAGCCGGGGCCGGATAGACCCGGCTGTGACCTGATCCACCGTTCGGCCCGAGAGATCCTCCCGGAAGAGCTAACCGATAAAAGAGATTATCCCTGCCACTGTTCCAGCTTCCGCTGCACCTGCTCCACAACTGGGCTCTCGATCTGCTTGTAGATGGCCAGTGCATCTGCTGCCAGCTTTGCCGCCTCGGCTTGTTTTCCCAGGCCGTCCAGCGCCAGGCTTGTGTCGAAGAGGGCATTGCCTTCTCCTCTTCTGTCGCCTATCGCTCTGGTTATCATCAGTTGCTGCTCGTAGTACTCGATGGACTTCCGGGGCTCGCCAAGGTCGGCTTTGTAGATGCCATTTCCGGCATCGAGGAAGATGTGGTATTTCTCGGAGCTAATGAGAGTGCAGATGGTGCTGCCGGTGGGGCTGTCGTACCAGCCGTTGGTGCCGAGGAAGATGATATCCATGGTTAGGTCTCCTGGGAGCAGCCGGGCTGTTTTCTGGGCAGCAGGAGGTATGCTTTTCCTATGGCAGCTTTAGATTTTCTCATATGTTTTCTCATGTGCATTTTCTGATATCCATTCCTTTTCGGAGCTCTCGACTCTCACCGAATCACCCTTCCAGGCGTTTGTAGAGCTTGTGTGCCTTCTCGATGGTGGCGATCTCCAGGATCTTAATCAGCTTGTCATCCTCGGCTATCTGATAAAAGACGGTAAATGACCGGCCCACATGCATTCGATAGATATTATACTCCAGATGAAGAAGTTCTTTATCTCCTCCTTGGCCGGGAAAAGGATCATCTGCAAGAGCATGGCACTTCTCAGTGATGAGCCGCCGACTCTTCTCCGGAAGCTCTGCCAGATATTTCAGGGCCTTTTTATCGATCACAACGCGGCGGATCAAGGAGGCAGCTCCACAAATTCGCCTTCATCGGCAATCTGCTTGAGGTGTGCGATCAAACGGGCTTTCTTCTCACTCTCGATCATCTCTAAGAGAAGCTGGCTGAAGGTCTCTCCCGGCCTGCGGAGGCTGGACAGTTCGGCCCAAACTGTCTCGGTAACAGCTACGCGCTTTGTGGCAAGCATGGCGATATT
>CALMJN010000455.1 GCA_937864385.1 uncultured Methanosarcinales archaeon
GAATGATCAGAGATGGCAGACTGTGCAAGGACCGCAGACCAATGTCGGCATTGCCGAGGGCCCGCTCTTCTCCGGACCTGTCACATACCATGCCGCTGCAAAGCCACCTCTGCCCATGCAAAAGCCGCCCCTGGTCCAGCATTTCATTGGCAGAAAGGATGAACTGGCCTCTCTTCTCCGAGACATCCAGCCCGGCAAGGTTGTCACCATATGCGGCCCAGCTGGCATGGGCAAGACCGCCCTGGCGGCGGAGGCCGTCTGGCGGCTCGCGCCAGGAAATAAGCCGCCGCAGCTCTTTCCGGACGGAATCGTATTTCATTCCTTCTACCACAAGCACCAGGCGGCCCTGGCCTTGGAGCACATCGCCCGCTCCTACGGGGAGGACCCGCGCCCCTCCTTTCAGCAGGCAGCTATCAGAGCCCTATCTGGCCGCTTGGCTCTGATCATCCTGGATGGAACTGAAGAGTGCGACGACCTGGGGTCTGTGCTATCTGCAGCAGCAAGCTGCGGCGTGCTCGTAACCACCAGGCGAAGCAGCGATGCTCCAGCCGAATTCTGCAATCTGCCACCTCTCCACATGGATGAGGCTGTCCGTCTCTTGCAGGACTGGGCGGGCGAGTTGGCATCTAATGAGGGCATAGCCCAGAAGATCTGCGAGCTGCTCGGGCGCCTGCCCCTGGGAGTATTCCTGGCAGGCCGATACATGGCCCACCGCCGCCAGATGGCCGAAGATTACCTTACCTGGCTGGAGAAGACGCCTCTTGCTGCCCTGGACATGGGGAAACGTCAGCATGAGAGCATACCGCTGCTGATGGAGAACGTCCTAGCTCAGGTGAGCGATCGGGCCCGCTCCAGTCTGGGCGTGGCCGGAGTGCTGGCCCAGAAGCCCTTCCGATCAGATCTTGTCGCCGCTGCCCTGGAGCTGTCTTCAGAGGATGCGAATTGGGGATTGGGCGAGCTGGTAAACTTCGGGATATTGATTCGCCCGGATGATCGCTATCAAATCTCTCATGCCCTGGCTCATACCTATGCTCGATTAGAGCTAGTCCCAGAAAGAGACATTCTCTCCCGCCTGGCGGAGTACTACAACGAATTCATCTTCGG
>CALMJN010000456.1 GCA_937864385.1 uncultured Methanosarcinales archaeon
CGCTTAGTGTGATCTCCTTGGTCCGGCCGTATCTGCCCTTGCTGATTACGACAGTATGCAGTATGCCCAGCATATCCAGCTCGGCTATGAGATCGGTTATCCTTCGATGAGTCAGGTAGTCGGTCTCTACCAGAGGACAGAGCTGTTTGTACATATTGTAGACCGCACTGGTGGTTATGTTCCGAACTCCCTGCTCCTCCAGGAGAACAATGCTGTAGAGAACCAGTTTGGACTGGGTAGGAAGGGTCTTGACCACCTCTTCCACTCGATCCTGCTCAATCTTGTCACGGGCGGCTCGCACATGCTCCTCGCTCACAACCACCGATCTGGACCTTTCGGCCAGCTCTCCGGATATGCGCAGGAGATCCAAGGCCTTGCGGGCGTCTCCATGCTCCTGAGCAGCAAATGCAGAGCAAAGAGGAATTACACTCTCCTGCAGAGCCCCGGGACTGAAGGATAGAGATGCTCTCTGCTCCAGGATATCCTTTATCTGTTCCGCATCGTAGGGCGGAAATATGATCTCATCCTCGCCCAGAGAGCTTTTTACTCTGGGATCCAGAAACTCGGTGAACTTGAGGTCATTGCTTATGCCGATGATGCTTACCTTGGAGCGAAGAAGGTCGGAGTTGACCCGAGAGAGATTGTAGAGAATATCGTCTCCTTTTCTCACCAACTTGTCCACCTCGTCCAGCATTATGACCACTACCTTCTTTTCTTCATCCATGGCGTTTCTGAATTCAGAATAGACCTGGTCCGTGGGCCAGCCGGTCATGGGAATCTCTTTATTAAAGTGCCTGGCCAGATGGGCCAGAATGCGATACTGAGTATCTACAACCTCGCAGTTGATATAGATCACCGAGCATTTCCTGTCCTCGGTTCCCGCTTCTTCCAATTCTTTGCCCACATACTTAGCCACTGCAGTCTTGCCTGTTCCCGTTTTTCCGTAGATTAGGACATTGGAAGGGGTTTCTCCTCTCAAGGCAGGAACCAGGATTGAGGCCAAG
>CALMJN010000457.1 GCA_937864385.1 uncultured Methanosarcinales archaeon
ATCCAGCCGATGATGCGCCCGGAGTCTTCCGGCCCGACCATGATCTTGGCCTTGCCTGCGAAGAGGTCCTCCAGCTCGCCGGAGAACTTGGCTGCCATGCCCGGCTGGACTATGGTCAGGTGGTGAGAGAGACATCCGGGCAAGAATAAGGAATATCCTGGGAGGAAAGATAGTTGCCGGGAAATGGCATTTCTTTGCTCGACTTTCATCTTCAGTTTGCTCTTAACTGATGCCCAGAATCCTCTCCAAAGAGAGGATAAGCTCTGGAATATCATGGTTCAGGATTTGCCAAAGGATTTCGTAGTCAATAGCATCATAGCCGTGGATCAGGCGATTTCTCAAGCCAACTATCTGCAGCCATGGGATCTCAGGATGCCCTGATCGTTGCTCAGGTGAAATCCTGTTGGCGGCTTCTCCCACTATCTCCATAAGCCTGACAATTGCCAGGCTGACGACGCGATCGTCGACAAGCTCCTGAGGGCTTTTGCCCTTTGACAGGATCATCGCTTCCCTGGAATAATCCAGCATCTGGCGCAGGGCAAGTTCTGGATCACGCTGTGGCATACTGCACTTCCGACTCTCTCTCGATTCTATCCCTCAAGTATGGGCTCAGGAATCCGGGGGTGTTGAGGTCTACCTTTCTGCCGATAATTCGAGAAAGCTCTTCCTCCATAGAAAAGAAGTCAAGCCCTGGTGTATGACCGGGATAAAACTCCACAAGCACATCAACATCGCTATCCGGTCTAAAGTCATCTCTCAAGACTGACCCGAAGAGAGATAGACGGCGAATATGATGCCTGCGGCAATAATCAGCAATTCTATCCCGGTCAATGGCTATGCGAGACATTTCCATTACTGCCATGCGGGCAAAGGTTATAGCCTTTTCCTGGAGCAGTTTTAATTGCGGGGCGGCTGTGGTGCAATTGAGCCGGGCCATCTCTTGTCCCTTAGTGAAATCCAATTCAATGTAATAAATAAAATAGAGATAGTGCCCTCGGAGAGGGCACACTACCGCATTTACTTGGGTGGCCAGAAGTCCTTCATCCAGCCGATGATGCGCCCGGAGTCTTCCGGCCCGACCATGATCTTGGCCTTGCCTGCGAAGAGATCCTCCAGCTCGCCGGAGAACTTGGCTGCCATGCCCGGTAGCACCATGGCCGGGTACTTCTGTCCCGCCCAGTCGAATCCGGCCTCGTTGAAAGAGTCCTGGATCTTGGTCGGGGAGAGCTGGCCGCCTGCCACAGAAGCCTGCACGCCGATGCCGTCGGTGTTGATGGCGATGATGTAGGCATCTATGTTGTTGGAGGCGATATCAGACTCCACGGTGTAGTAGGTCAGGGCGAAGTTGGTGGTCAGGAACACCGGTGACTCTGGTCCGGGGCTGCCGACCTTGTAGATGCCGGGCTTGACCTGCACCGGGGTTCTGGGATCGGTGTAGATGTTGAAGCGCAGATGCATATCCGCCATCATGCTGCTGGGCGCCAGGGAGTGCTTGATCATTATGGCTCCGCCGCGGATGACGAAAGCGGCTGTGAGCACCGACTCCCAGTAAGAAGCGCGGACTGGATCGTCAGATGTCAGCCAGGCATTGATAGGCAGGACCATAACCGGATAGGCTATGTCCCTCTGGGCCTCCTCCACCGCAGCGCGCCTCAGATTGATGAAGTTGATCAGAGTCTGCTGCAGCATCTTGCCGTTGGGCGCTGTGCCGGGGTCAAGTACCAGGTCGGTGAGGCCCATGCCGGCGAATGTGACGGCCATGGACTTCAGGCCGTCCAGATCGAAGGGCACGGACAGGGTCACAGGGACCTTGTAATCGAAGGCCAGCTGAGCGACCTCCTTCCAGTTGTCCTTGGTGGCGGCATAGATGAGGGGCTTCTCCTTGGCTGCTACCTCTAATCCTGCCTTGAGAACGGCGGGATTGAAGGAGCAGAGAATGAGCGGGAAGCCATTGCCATTGGCCAGGACGGTCTTGACGCAGGCAGCGAACTTGGCCGGATCGTCGGTAACAGACCGGACTGCAATCATCTCCACGTACTGCCACTTGCCGATGTAGAACTTGCGCCAGGTGGTGATCTGCTTGACGCGCTCAATCAGCTTGGCCTCTTCCATGTTGTCGGCAACATCATAGGCGAATGGAGGCTTGTTGAAGAAGGTCATCTGATGGCGGTACATGACGTCCTCGCCACCAACCTTGACCTGCTTGTCTCCCACGCCGATGTAGATCATCTTGAGCTCTGGGGCGACGATGGTCTTGAGGGTCTCAAGCTTCTTGGCGTACTTCTTCTCCTCAATGAGCGGAGTGCACTCCTCGACCTTCCTGGTTCTGGCGATGAGGCCGGCGGCATAGGCCATGCAGGTCTCCTCTCCGCACTTCTTGCAGTTGGTCTGAGGAAGCTGCTTGTAAAGGTTAAGCGGGCTAGTTTCCTTCATCTCTCTCACACCCCCATCTTGAGCCAGGCATTAGCATCAGTCGCCTTGGCCTCGATTCTTCCCATCAGGGACTGGGTTATCTCATGCAGGTAGGCAACAGCCTGGGGATGCATCATCATGAAGATGTCCACACCGGCCATGGCCAGAGAGTAACCGGTCAAGATCTCCCAGATCGGGCCCCTCAACATGCGGTCTCCCCAATCGGAGTCGTCCTTGTTGGGTGAGCGGACCATCCAGGACTCCCTGACGCCCCAGGCGTTGGTGGTGCCGGAGGACATGGGGAATGTGAGCTCATCGTCGCCCTTGAGAGCGCCGAGCCTGATTCTCTCCATATTAGAGTAGGCGAAGTCGAGACCATAGGCAAGAGCGGCAGTGGTTGGGTCCATGACAATGGACTCGCGCGGAACGCCGGCGACCTTCATCAGCTTTCGGTTCAGCTCCTTCTGGGAGTTGATCTCCAGCTGGGTCCAGGCCAGGCAGACGTGACCGTTGTCCACGCAGGCCTTGCCGATCTTCTCCCAGTCCATGTTCAGGTTGGCGGAGGCGATAAGCACGCGCTCGCCCTGGGATACCTCGGCTGCCTTGGATAGAACTATGGGGTCCTTCTCGGGATTGCCGGAGCCGCCGATGCATATGGGCACATCCACAGCCTGCAAGACCTCCTCTACGGTCTTGACTGCTTCCTGAGCCGGGGTGTCCTTGAGCAGGGGATCAGTGCTGATCAGGTGGACGGTTACCATGTCCGCGCCGAACTGCTTGACTGCCTTCTTGGCCCACTCGCCGGGGGCGTTGATGACATCCTCATAGTGCATCTTGACCGCCTTGGCCATGCCGATGGGCATGTCGAAGACGTCCATGGTGATCTTGGGAGCATGGGGCATGATGGCATCGGGGAAGAAAGGCATGGCCTTCTCGCCGCCCAGCTTGACCACATGACCGCGGCTTCCGCCGTCAGCCTTGGTGGCGCCCAATGTTACCTCCTGGATGGGATGCTTCCAGGTCTTGTCAGTGCCCACGCTGAACTTGGCGCTGGCCAGAGCAGAGGCCACCTTGAAGGCCGGTACGGCCGCAGCCGCAGCTGCCAGGTCCTTTGGCGCCGGAGCTATGGCGGAGGCCACTGCCACCGGCTGCATAAGTGTCTCAACGGGATAGCCTACAGCCTTGGCGAAGTTAATGAGCTGCATGGCGATCTTTGCCGCTTCCTGGCCGAAGTAATAGGCAAACAGAGGCCCTACGCCGCCTGCGCCCATCTCCAGGTCTATCTCAACATCTCCCTCGATCTTAAGTCCCTCGAGGGATTGAACATTCATCTCAGTTAATGTCTTATTCAGGTCAGATAAGCTGATCTTCTCTGCCATTCAAATCACCCTCATAGGCCCAGTCTCCCGACCACCTTTGTTATCTCCTGCACAGCAGGCGAATCGTCGGGAAGGCCCATCAATGGATCTCCCACTAAATCGAATTTGGCTAGCGTCTCATCATAGGGAATGGTGGCTATAACCTCAAGTCCTAGGCCGGCAGCGTTCTCTAAAACAGCCTCTTGTCTGCCAGCCGTCACTTTGTTTACGATCACATAGAGATCTTTGTACTTCAGGCCCATCTCTTTGGCAATGTCACGTATCCTCTCGCCTGTAGTAAGCCCTCTCTTGGATTCGTCCGTCACCACGATGAGATCGTCGAGATCTGGAAAGATCTTCCGGCTAAAGTGCTCAAGGCCCGCTGGCGTGTCGATGACAATCAAATCATAGTCGGCTGAGGTCTTATCCATAATGGCTTTCAGAAGATTGTTGACATAGCAGTAACATCCGGATCCCTCCGGCTTGCCCATGACAAGTAGATCGTAGCCATCTTCCTCCAAAAGGATCTCAAAGATCTTTGCCTCGAAAAGTGCCTGCTTATCAGTATCCGGCGCTGCTGTGAACCGGGACTCCTGCATGAACTCCCTCATATCTCCGATGGTCTTTCCAGCCTTCACGCCCAGCGCATCGGCCAGATTGGCATCTGGATCGGCGTCGATCGCGAGAATTCGGCCTTTCTTTCCGGGGTTCTT
>CALMJN010000458.1 GCA_937864385.1 uncultured Methanosarcinales archaeon
CTGTAGCTGCTGTTGTTCAAGGTGATGGTCCAGCCGGGTAAGCCAGCGCCGGTGCAGTCATCGACCTTGTAGCCGCTTATGCAGACCAGTTCCTGGTTGGTGAAGTTGATGTTGGTTATGTTAACTCCAGCCAGAGTCCTGCTATAGCATCCAACCGGATCGGTCTGAGCCCAGCCGGACTGGGGCACCTCGCAAATGGTATAGCTGCCATCCTCCAGATCGCAAACCTCCCAGTACCCAGTGGCATTGGTGACATCGGACCAGCTGCCGGTAGAGTTGTTCACCGTAATGGTCCAGCCTGCCAGTGGATTACCGGTGCAGCCGTCTATCTTGTAGCCGGACAGGCAGTGGGTATTGTCATAGGTGTAGGTGATACAGGCATAAGACCAGCCTCTTGTCTCCAGAATTGACATGAAGGCTCCGCTGCCTCCAACTGTCGATGTGGCATTGGTGACTGCGGTAAGGTTGAATGTTCCGGGACCGATATATGGAGTCACATTGACCGCAGATACGGTTCCTGAATTGTTACCCTCTCTAAATTTAGTGAAACCAGAGGGGCCACCGAAATCAATCGCTCCATCAAAATACCGGAGGAATGTTGGCCCGGTAGAGACTACCACATTTAACGGAAGCGTCTCACCTTCTATCAATTGCACTTCCATATCCGCATCAACCAATGCATAGGCTCCGCTGACATTCGAACCGCCTAGGTTCTCAGCTCTGGCATAAATTGAGCCGTTAAGGGTTGCATTGAACTCTACCGAGAGCAGCTTGCCCTTGGCAGGATCGAATTTGTTGAATTGGTAATCATCAGTCCAGTCGGTATATATTCCCTGGTATCCTCCAGTTAATCCTGCGTGGAGATTGGCGCATTGCTTCTCTTCTACAATGGCTGCTGAAGATAAAGTGGCTAAAATAGCTATAATGATAGTCGGTATCAATAATAGTCTACCTATCTTCATGTAATTCCATCCTCCTCCTGGTAAATGGATATTTTATCTGCGATACATTTGGGTTTAAATAAACCATTCACTCTCAATTCTGACCACCTTCTTCTGGTTTTAGATCATAGGTATAAGATACGCAGACCTTTGCTCCAGCTTTTGAAAGCACTCCGGAGTTGGATTTTCCCGAGGTCTTGGTCTGGGAACTGGCATCCACAACTACCGGAAGGACTATGGTCTCATTCGGGGCATTGGCCAGGAAATCATTTATGTCCGCTATGCTTTTAGTAGCCGCTTCTGTGGGGATCGGGATGACTGATTTGCTGCCGGAAGACCCTTGATAGTCCGTATCCCCGTCATACCCGGATAGATTGCCCGCGGTGCTCTGGTTGAAGCTTATGGACAGGCCATCGGATGAGGGAAGCTCTACCGTCAGCTCTCCTGCGAGGATCAAGGTATAATTCACAGGATTGGGGTTCTCATTCTCGATCATTACCTCCTGAGATAGATTCATCTCACAGGATAGATCAACCGCCCTCAAGGTCCCCAACTCGGGATCGAATTTGGGCAGAGTAACATTGGAACTCCAGCCCGCATATTCCTCAGCAATAGAATCACAATAATCTATACGTTCTGCGCTGGCTGAGAGCAGCCAGGAAGAGACAAAGACCAATAAGATCATGGTCTCAAATAAAATTCCCCTTAAGAGCTTCATCTGATGCAATACCCTCCTATCTCGAATATATTCCCCATCTAATTCGCGAGATCATAAGGATCAAAGTGATAAAATCCATTAGCCAGTTATCCATTTTCACACAATTGATAGATTGCAGAACAATAGATGCACTGCACTTATGGGATTTCTCTGATCCATCAGATTTCAACGACCAAAAGTAGTATTGGCTGTACTTCACTATTAATCCCTTTCGTTATGACAATAATGCTCGATATAAGAAATTTAGTTCAGATCGAGAGATATCTTAAATAATTACCAAATATATTACTATTCTCATCATAGAAATGCTGCAGAATTCGCGATAATCCTCCTCAGATCATCTGCAATTGCCAGGAATCGGCGGATAAATCATTCATTTAACTGCGATGGCATACTCATTCGCAAGCATGGAAGGGGCGATGGAAAAAAGAGCATAAATACGAGGGGGAGCAAAATGGGCTGGTTTGAGAGGCCGGTGCAAATGATGGATCTATCGACGAATTCCCTGAACAGATCGTAGCAGTGAGGCTGCTATAGATGCCGATATCAAAGGATATCAGCTGCTCTGCGGGCGATCAGGGATGCGGAAGGGGAGCTGACAGCCCGGCCCGCAATGGGGCTAGACCGCGCCTTCCGCAGAAAATAGTAGAGAATAGCTTCGATCTGGAAAAACTCTTGAGATAGCAGATTAGAAATAGAATCCGCAAGACTATAAATAGTGCCGAATCCCATCAGTTGCTTAGTCGGTGCGCCGGGCATACAGGTGCACTTACTAATAGGCAATTAGGGGAGTTTAATATGGGTTTTTTAGATCGCATGAGCACAGTGGTGCAGGCAAAGATGGAAAAGTTCGTGGGCAGGATGGAAGATCCCCGTGAGACCCTGGACCTATCCTATGAAAAGCAGCTCAAACTGCTGCAGGATGTCAAGAGGGGCGTGGCCGAGGTCACCACCTCCAAGAAGAGGATGGAGATGCAAAAGGCCAAGTTGCAGATGAACCTGGACAAGCTGGACTCTCAGGCAAGAGACGCCCTGCAGGCGGGAAGAGAGGATCTGGCCAAAAAAGCCCTGGAAAACAAGGCTGCACTTCAAGGCCAGGCGGAGCATCTTGACCGACAGATAGCCGACCTGACCGAGCAGCAGCAGAAGCTGGTAGCAGCCGAGAGCCGCCTGGCCACCAAGGTGGAGAGCTTCCGAACCCGAAAGGAGTCCATAAAAGCCCAGTACTCCGCGGCAGAGGCTCAGGTAAGGATCACAGAATCGGTAACGGGCATCAGCGAAGAGATGGCCGACGTTGGTATGGCGGTGCAGAAGGCAGAGGAGAAGACGGAGAACATGAAAGCCCGCTCCGCCGCACTGGACGATCTTCTCGAGTCCGGGACGCTCACCGACTACACCGGAGGCGATGAACTGGGCCGGGAGATAGCCCAGGCCAAGGCCAAGAGCAGCGTCGATGATGAACTAGCCAGAATGAAAGCAGAGATGAATATAGAGATCAAGGAGCTGAAATAGATGATCATTAGAATCCTGGGAATCGGCCAGTTCAAGCTTGACGACCGGCATATAGACATCCTCAACAAGATCGACAACCAGATAGTGGAGCATGTCTCAAAGGGAAGAGAGAAGGAGTTTCGGGCCGATCTGGCCAAGATCATCTCCATGATCCAGGAGAAAGGTGAGGCGATAGATCCCGCTGAGATCATCTCCTCCGACATCATCGTCCCTCCTGCGGATATGACCCTGGAAGAGGCCAGGCAGGTCTTCTCCGGCGAGGGATTGATCAAAGGCTGACGTTTTACCCCTTTCAGGCAAGATCCATTTAAAAAACATCCTTTACCTGTCACCTGATGCTGTGGCAGGCATTTTTATTGTTTCATCAAACGCTCACTGATAAGCCTTTTATCCTGCCTGGGGCAATCTCCCAGGCATGCCATCCCTTTCCATTCATGCCGGCGGGCTGGATCTGGCCAATCCCGTCCTTTTGGCAGCAGGCATTCTGGGGACCACGGGAGCCTCACTCTGCCGGGCAGCCAGAGCCGGAGCCGGTGGCGTGGTCACCAAGTCGGTGGGCTCCACCCCTCGGGAGGGCCATCCCGGCCCCTGTATCGTGGCCGTGCAGGGCGGCCTGCTAAATGCCATGGGCCTGCCCAATCCCTCCTACCGCCATTTTCAGGAGGAGATCGATGCCGGACGTCGCTCAGGTGTTCCGGTCATAGCCAGCATCTTCGGCTCCTCCCCAGCCGAGTTCGCCCAGATCGCCCGTGCTCTCCAGGCCGATGCCTTCGAGCTCAACCTCTCCTGTCCCCATGCCGAGAAATACGGCTCGGAGCTGGGCCGTTATCCCGATATGGTAGAATCGGTCACAGGCGCAGTCAAGGCCGCAGCGGACGTGCCGGTATGGGTCAAGCTCACCCCCAACACCGCCGACATCCTGGAGCTGGGCCTGGCAGCCCAGAGAGCAGGCGCCAGCGCAGTGGTGGCCATAAACACATTAAAGGCCATGGCCATAGACATCGAGACCGGCTATCCCATCCTGGGAAACCGCTTCGGAGGGCTCTCCGGCCCTGCCATCAAGCCGGTGGCTGTGCGCTCTGTCTATGATCTGGCCTCTCAACTGGAGATACCGGTAATAGGGGTAGGTGGCATCTCCTCCTGGGAGGACGCGGTAGAGATGATCATGGCCGGAGCAAAGGCGGTCCAGGTGGGAACGGCACTGCAGGAGGGATACGGCATATTTGAAAAGATCGCTCTTGGCCTGCAAAATTATCTGGAGAGAAAATCAATGACCCTGGAAGATCTCTGTGGTCTGGCCTGGAGGATGCAGCATTGAGGCCTGTCAGCAGCATTATAGAGGAGGTGCGATCCGAGGCCAGGCTTATCCGCACCTTCCGCCTGGACAGGGATCTTGACCCCAAGCCAGGCCAGTATCTCATGCTCTGGATCAGAGGAGTGGACGAGATTCCCATGAGCTTCTCCGGCCCGGACAGCATAACCGTCCAGTCTGTGGGCCAGGCCACCGAGGCTCTCTTTAAGATGGGTGCAGGTAGCAGCGTAGGCCTGAGGGGGCCTTTGGGAAACGGATTTACCTTGAAGGGGGAGAGAATTCTGCTCATAGGGGGCGGAGTGGGATCGGCACCCCTGGCCTTTCTGGGCGAAAAAGCCAGGTCAAAGGGCCTGACAGTCACATCTCTGCTTGGATTTCGCTCCAAAGAGGATATCATCTTCCAGGAGAGATTCGAGGCACTGGGCCAGGTCTTAATCACCACCGACGACGGCTCATACGGGATAGCCGGAAGGGCATCTGCCGGCCTTAAGGAGCTGTCTCTATTCGACTTCGATCAGATCTACATCTGCGGCCCGGAGATGATGATGTGGGATGTGATCTCCAGAACCCGGGAGCATGGGGCAAAGACCCAGGCATGCATCAACCGCTACTTTAAATGCGCCGCGGGCATATGCGGCTCCTGCTGCCTGGACCCTGATGGAACCAGGGTCTGCCTGGAGGGGCCGGTGATAACTGCCGACAGGCTGCTGGAGAGCGAGTTTGGGAGATACAGGAGAGGGCCAACGGGAGAGAAAGGCCCCTGCCGGGGATGAAGAGAGGCAAAGGATAAGAGAGCGTTTTTAGGAGGCGGACAGGAAAGATGATAGTCAGATTTCTGCACAACGGCATAGCCAGAGGGGGATGGTACAGCCTTGATCACGGCATAATCTCGGGCGGCGAGGTGCTCTTGCCGGAGGATGTGACCCTCCTGCCCCCCTGCCAGCCCAGCAAGATAGTCTGCGTGGGCCTGAACTATGTCCAGCATGCCCAGGAGCTGAAGATGCCTCTTCCGGAGGAGCCCATACTGTTTCTAAAGCCGCCTTCCGCCGTCCTGCCACCCGGCGGCCAGATCATCTATCCCCCCTCCAGCCAGCAGGTGGACTACGAGGGCGAGCTGGCCGTGGTTATGGGCAAACGCTGCCGGGATGTGCCGGAAGAAGAGGCGGAGAATTATATCCTGGGCTACACCTGCTTTAATGATGTCACCGCCCGGGACCTGCAAAAAAGGGACGGCCAGTGGACCCGGGCCAAGAGCTTCGACACCTTCGCTCCCTTCGGGCCGGGCATAGCCAGGATAGACCCCTCCCATGCCCGGATCACTACCCGGGTCAATGGGCACACAGTACAGAGCTCAAACACCTCCGACCTGATATTCAGCGTGCCCCAACTGGTCCAGTTCATATCCGCCGTGATGACCCTGGAGCAGGGCGATGTGATTGCCACCGGCACGCCGCCGGGAGTGGGACCCCTGCAGAGGGGAGACGGCGTCGAGGTGGAGATAGAGGGAATAGGCGCTCTCCGGAATTCCGTGGTATAGCTGGATAAAGACAGAAAAGAATTTTTCCCTGACTAAAGCAAAGAAAAGAGGCCGGCAGAATTCAGCCGGCATATCCGAGGCCCTTGGCTTTAGCCAGGTCTTCTTCTGCCTCTGCCGCCCGGCCCAGTGATTGCAGTATGGCCGATCTCATAGCCCAGGCCCGGGCGTTCTGGTCATTGATGGCCAGGGCCTCATCCAGAGATTGCAGCGCCTCTTCCATCCGTCCGCTCTGGTTCAGGGCCAAAGCCCTGCTGTACCATGCCTGCTCCAGCTCCGGATCTAACTCTATTGCCTCATCCAGGGCGGATATGGCCTCAATATGCTTGCCCTGATAAAATAAGGCCTTCCCCTTGTTGAACCAGGCCTCGGCCAGCTGGGGATTGATTTTTATGGCCTGGTCAAAAGCCTCTATGGCCTCATCGTAGCGCTCCAGGATTCCCAGGCACATTCCTTTGTCCGACCAGGCCTCGGCCAGATCGGGATTTATGCCCAGGGATTGCTCGTATGCGGAGATGGCTTCTTCATATCTTCCCAGGCCGGCCAGTGTCGAGCCCTTGTTGTACCAGGCTTCAGCCATATCCGGATTGATGCGCAGCGATTCATTGTAAGCCTGAACCGCCTCATCGAATAGGCCCATGTATCCCAGAGCAACTCCTTTATTAAACCAGGTAATAGCCGCCTCGGAGTTGATCTCCAGGGCGCGATCATAGGCTGAGACCGCCTCATCAAATTTGCCCAGCCCGG